>JAXKWB010000001.1:0-11710 GCA_036172385.1 Halanaerobiales bacterium
TGTTTTATTTAGTGATAAGTAGTTGTAATTTTGAGGAGGCACTTAAATGGCAAAGATAATATTTCCCGGAGATTTTGAATGGGGTGCTGCTACAGCATCCTATCAAATTGAGGGAGCATATAATGAAGACGGTAAAGGTGAATCAATCTGGGATAGATTTACCCATAAAAAAGGAAATATAGTAAATAATGATACTGGTGATGTAGCATGTGGTCATTATCATCGCTACAAAGAAGATGTAAAGTTAATGAAAGAAATTGGTCTGGACACGTACCGGTTTTCTATTTCCTGGCCCCGTATTTTCCCAGCTGGAAAAGGTGAGCTCAACCACAAAGGGATTGATTTTTATAAAAGGTTAGTAGATGAGCTTTTAAAAGCAGGAATTAAACCAGCTGCTACTCTCTATCACTGGGATTTACCTCAAAAACTGCAGGATAAAGGAGGCTGGGAAAACAGGGATACTGCTAAATATTTTAATGAATATGCTCAGATAATGTACAAAGAGCTTGGCGATCTGATTCCCCGCTGGATAACCCATAATGAACCTATGGTGGTTTCAATGGTTGGGAATTTATGGGGAGAACATGCTCCTGGATTTAAAGATCACCAGAAAGCTCTGCAGGTTGCTCATAATGTTTTACTCTCTCATGGAATGGCAGTTAAAAGTTTTAGAGAAAGTGAAATTGAGGGAGAAGTTGGAATTACCTTAAATTTAAACCATGTTTACTCTAATAGTGACAGCAGTGAAGATCAAATTGCAAAAGATTACTGTGATGCTTTTAATAACCGCTGGTTTTTAGATCCTGTATTTAAGGGGCAATATCCGGAAAAATTAATGGACTTATATCAGGATAAATTTGATAAACCATTTAAGATAGAGGCTGGAGATCTTGAAATAATCAGTCGAGAAATTGATTTTCTGGGTATTAATTATTATTCCAGAGCTCTGGTGGAGTATGACGAAAGTGAATTTTTAAATTTCAAGTTAATTAAACCAGAAGATTCAGACTATACCTCAATGGACTGGGAGGTTTATCCTCAGGGTTTAACAGATCTCTTAAAAAGACTGGAGCAGGAATATACCAAAAAGCCAATTTTTATAACTGAAAACGGAGCTGCTTATGATGATCAGATTACAGAGGATGGCAGAGTTCATGATCAAAAAAGAGTGGATTATTTAGAAAAACATTTTCAGGCTGCTCATCAGGCAATTAAAGAGGGAGTAAATCTGGCTGGTTATTATGTCTGGTCTCTGATGGATAATTTTGAATGGGCTTTTGGCTATGATAAGCGATTTGGAATTATCTATATTGACTATGAAAATAATCAGAAGAGGATTTTAAAAGATAGTGCCCGATTATTAAAAAATGTTATTGAAAAAAATGGCTTAAAAAAATAAATATTGACTAATTAAAAATATATGATATTTAATTTATATTATAATAATTTTCAAATGAAGCTTAAAGCTGCTTAACACAAAGAAGCTGGTTCCCCTATACCAGTTTTATAAGTTCCAGGCTGCTTTAAGCTTTATTGATTTTAAAAACTAAATGCAGGAGGAGAATATTATGTCTGCTCAAACAGAAAAGTTATCTTTTTTTAATTCCTTAAAATGGAAAATATCTGCTGTAATAGTAGTTATTTTATTGATAATGCTGGGAGCTATTAGTTATCTAACTTTTAAATCAGCAGCCGGGATTGTCAGAAATCAAATTAATGAAAATATCAATTTAGTAGCTTCTTCCTATCAGAGTAATGTAGAAGCAATGCTCAAAACACTGGACAGGCAGATTGATTCTATTGATTCAGACAGCAGTTTTAATGGCTATTTTACTTTAATGGAAGGTCTGTATCCGGGAAAAGATGCTGACCCGGAGGCCAAAAAAGAATTTATTGCAAATATAGATTCTTTTATGGGAATGCAGTATTCGGCTGCTGGAGCTCTTGGTTCTGTTAGTGATAATATAGAAAGCATTGAATATGTTTATCTGGCGATGTCTGATGGCACAGTTATTGCAGATTCGCGGGTTTATTCAGCTACAGCTTTAGAGGATAATGAACATTATTTAAAACAACAATTAGATAAAGATTTATATAAAAATATTTCTTTTGGCACTATCCAGCAGGAAAACAGTCAGAACTATCTTTTGTATAATTCTCCCATCTATGCTGATGATGGTGAAACAATTACAGCTTACATAGTACTGGCTTTAAAGCCGGAGATTGTCTATTCAGAGCTGCAGAGTTTGAATATCGAAAATGCTGAAAACTATAAACTAATCAATTCCGGAGGGCAGATAATTAGAGCCCAAAATAAAGAACTATTTGCAGCTCCTATAGATAATAGCTGGTTTATAAATGAAGCTACCGCAAAAAATGTAATTAGTTCAGAAGAAGTTGGCGGAAATTATCTTTTAAAAAATCAGATAACAGAAAATCTGGCTCTGGCAGTAGAAATTCCAACAGAACAGATGCTGGCACCTGTAAACAGACTGGGGAAAACAATCTGGACTGTTTCAGGAATCTTTTTAGTTCTGGCACTGCTGATAACCTTCTTATTTATCAGCTGGCAGCTTAAACCACTTTCTTCCTTTATGGAATCATTTAGAAAAATGAAAAATGGTGATCTTCGAACTCAGGTTAAGATGAAGGAAAAAGATTTAAAACGGAAAGATGAAATTGGCATTATGGCTGGTATCTTTAATGAAATGCTGGATGAACTAAATAATCTGGTTATTGATATTAACAATCAGGCTCAAAATTTAAATATTTCTGCCGAAAAAATGGATCACAACAGCAGGGAAGTTAATCACGGAGCAGAAGAAGTTGGTTTAGCTGTAGAAAATCTTTCAGCAGGTTCAGAAGAACAGCTGGCGCAAATTGAAGAAAGCAATAATAATGTGCAGCGTTTAAATCAGGAAATCAAAGAAGTTGATAAAAATGCAGAAGAAATTGCTAATGGAGCAGACGAAGTACTGGGAAAAATTGAAAAGGGTAATCAAAGTGTCAACAGTTCTATTAATAATATCAGTGATTTGAGTCAGGAAACAAAAGAGGTTGCAGAATTGATTCAAAATCTGGGTACAATGTCCGAAGAAATTGGTGATATAGTTATTTTAATTAATGATATCTCTAATCAGACTAATCTGTTAGCCTTAAATGCTGCTATAGAAGCGGCAAGGGCTGGAGAGGCAGGACGTGGATTTTCTGTTGTTGCTGATGAAATCCGTTCTTTAGCCGAGGAATCAGCTGGAGCTACTGAAAAAATATCTAAACTAATAGAAAAAATTCAGCTGGGAGTAGATAAAGCAGTAAACTCTATGGATCAAAATGAAGAGCTGGTAGCTGCCAGTGTAGAAAGTATTGAGGATACGAATAATATTTTCAAGGAAATTAGAAAAGTATCTAAAAATCTGGGTAGTTCAATAGATAATGTGGTAGCCCGAATTAGCTCCATGCGAAAAGAAAGTGAAAATGTAGAAAATGCAATTGAAGATATTGCAAAGGTGACCAGGGATTTTGCTTCCAGTTCGCAACAAATTTCTGCTTCTACAGAAGAACAGAGCGCTTCCACAGATGAAATACTGACTACAGCTGTTGAATTAAAATCGATGTCAGAGGAGTTAATTGCAAATATTAATGATTTTAAAGTGAAATAATTTTATGATTTAATAAAAGTAAGTTAAATAATTGAGGCTAAAAAAATTCAAATTGAGGTGAAAAAATGAAAAAAATATCTTTAAATGGTAAGTGGCAGTTAAATCAAACTGAGCAGGAAGAATTTATTAATGCCGAAGTACCTGGTTGTGTACACACAGATTTAATTGCAGCTGGTGAAATTGATGATCCCTTTTATAGAAATAATGAAGAAAAAGTTATGTGGATAGGAGAAAGTGACTGGGATTACAGCCGTAAATTTAGTCTGGGACCCGAATTTATAAGTGCAAAAAAAATTATTTTAAGTGCACAGGGACTTGATACTCTATCAGAAATATATCTTAATGGTGAAAAAATTGCTGCAACAAATAACATGTATCGCAAATGGGAATTTGAAGTACAGGAATATTTAAGAGAGGGAGAAAATGAAATTAAAGTCCATTTTAATTCTCCTTTACCATATTTAAGAAAAAAAGATGAGGAGTTCCATATACCTGCCTGGAGTGTAGGTGATCACCGTCTACATGGTGGTGGCTGGCTGCGCAAACAGCCGAGTAACTTTGGCTGGGACTGGGGTCCGATGCTGGTTACCATGGGAATCTGGAAGGACATTGATTTAATTGCTTTAGAGACCGCCAGAATAGATGAAGTTAGGGTTGAACAGAATCATCTGGAAACTGGCAGTGTTGAAGTAGATATTGATCTGATAACTGAAAAGATTGCTGCAGAAAAATTAAAAGTGCAGATTGATTTTATTCAGTCTGGAGAATCAATTTATCAAAATAATTTTGAAATTGAAGCTGAAAAGGCAAAAATAGAATTTGAAGTAGAAAATCCTGAACTCTGGTGGCCCAATGGAATGGGTGAACAACCGCTTTATGATCTTGAAATCTCTATTTTTGACAGCGGAGGACAGAAATTAGATTCAGTCGAGAAAAAAATTGGTTTAAGAGAGCTGAAATTAATTACAGAAGATGACCAGTGGGGCCAATCTTTTAAATTTGCAGCCAATGGGAAAGATTTTTTTGCTAAAGGTGCTAACTGGATTCCAGCAGATGCTTTTGTCTCCAGGGTTGAAAGAAAAGATTATCGTCAGCTTTTAGAATCGGCATCAGCTGCAAATATGAATATGCTCAGAGTCTGGGGTGGTGGACTTTATGAAAAAGATGAATTTTATGAAATTTGTGATGAACTGGGCCTGACTGTCTGGCAGGATTTCATCTTTGCCTGTGGAACTTACCCCAGCTTTGATGATGATTTTATGGCTAATGTAAAGATCGAAGCTGAAGAAAATGTTAAAAGAATAAGGCACCATGCTTCTCTGGCACTCTGGTGTGGCAACAATGAGATTGAACAGGGAATTGCAGCTCAGGAATGGAATAGTGAAAAAATAACCATGCCCTGGGATGATTATCAAAAATTATTTGATCAGTTATTACCAGAAGTAGTAGCAGATCATGATCCTCAAACAGATTACTGGCCAGGAAGTCCCCACAGTCCAAAAGGGGATCGTAATGACTTTAACAATCCTGACTGGGGAGATGCCCATCTCTGGGATGTCTGGCATGGTAAAAAACCTTTTGAATGGTACCGCACCTGTGAACACCGCTTTAATAGTGAATTTGGATTTCAATCATTTCCTGAACCAAAAACAGTTTATGGATATACCGAGCCAGAGGATCATAATATAACCTCTTATGTGATGGAACATCATCAGCGCAGCGGTATTGGAAATACTACCATTATGCAGTATATGCTTGACTGGTTTAAACTGCCAGAAGGATTTGATAATGTAATCTGGGCCAGCCAGATTCTGCAGGGACTTGGCATTAAATATGCTGTAGAGAACTGGAGAAGAAATATGCCTCGCGGAATGGGAACTCTTTACTGGCAGTTAAATGATAACTGGCCTGTAGCTAGCTGGTCTTCACTAGATTATCATGGTCGCTGGAAGGCTCTGCACTATATGGCCAAAAAGTTTTATGCTCCAATTATTATTTCAGGAATAGAAAATAATGAGGATGCAGCTGTTGAGATTCATGTTACCAGTGATCGGCTTGAAGACAAAAAAGGAAAAGTTAGATGGCAGCTGCGGGATGTTAAGGGGGACCTGGTAAAAAAAGATAGTTTTGAAGCAAATATTAAGCAGCAGAGTAACCAGCATTTAAAAACTATTAATTTGGAAAAATTTGTAGAAGAATATGGAATCAGAGATTTAATGCTCTGGCTGGAGCTGGAAATTGATGGAGAGATTATTGCTGATAACTTTGTTTCTTTTGCCAGGCCAAAACATATGCAGCTTGAACAGCCAGAAATTAAAACTGAGATTAAGCGTCTGGAAGCGGGTAAGTACTGGTTGAGTATAAGTACAGATAAAACAGCCCTCTGGACCTGGCTGGAACTGGAAAACATAGATCTAAAATTAAGTGAGAACTTTTTCCATCTTTATCCTGGTAGAAAAATAGAAGTTATTGCAGAAATTGATAGAAATCTAAGAGTAGATGAGTTTGAAAATAAGTTAATTATTAGATCATTAATTGATACTTATTAAAAATTGGAATATAATAATTACTGGAGAGAAATATTAATTTATATTTAAAAATTCTCTTAAATGATAAAATAAATTCAGTAAAAATAAGGGTTGAATTATTGAGGATTAGTAAAACTTAGTAATTCAGCCTTTTTAAAACCAGGGGATGATAAGATGAAGAAAAATTTACTACAGGAATTTGCGGATTCAGTCTATCAGGAAAAAGAAAATTTGCTGGAGTACTGGCTGAATAATTCTATTGATAATGATTATGGAGGATTTTTTGGTGAAGTTTCGGTTGCTAATAAAGCTCAAACTGAAGCTGATAAGGCTTTAATTTTAAATAGCCGTATTCTCTGGAGTTTTGCAAATGCCTACCGCGAAGATAAAAATCCAGATTATTTAAAGATGGCAAATCGAGCTTATGATTATCTTTTAGCTAATTTTGAAGACAAAAAATACGGTGGTTTTTACTGGCTGCTTGATTACAGGGGAGAGGTTAAAGAAAACAAAAAGCAGATTTATGGACAGGCTTTCTGCATCTACGCCTTGAGCGAATATTATCGAGCAACAGATAATGAAGCTGCATTAAAAAAAGCGGTTGATTTATTTACAATTCTGGAAAGTGAAAGTTATGATCCAGACTACAGAGGTTATTTTGAAGCTTATAATAGAGACTGGTCGGCAGCTGAGGACATGAGTTTAAGTGAAAAAGATATGAATGCTGCCAAATCTATGAATACTCATCTTCATGTTTTAGAGGCTTATACTAATTTATATCGGGTCTGGTCTGATCCTGGTTTAGAATCAAAGCTAAAAGAATTAATTGAAGTTTTAATAAATAATATAGTTGATCAGGAGCAGTATAGGTTTAAGCTCTACTTTGATCAGGACTGGACAGCAAAATCTGATATTATTTCCTATGGTCATGATATCGAAGGGAGCTGGCTTCTTTATGAGGCTGCGGAAGTCCTGGCAGAACAGGTAGTTCTTGATTTTGTAGAAGATTATGCTCTAAAAATGGCGGCACGAGTGTTAGAAAAAGGTACTGCAGCAGATGGAAGTATTTATTATGAGTCTGAAGCTGGTGAACTGGATAGTGACAGACACTGGTGGCCTCAGGTAGAAGCAGTTGTTGGTTTTATTAATGCTTATCAGTTAAGTGGAAAAGAGGATTTTATTCAGGCAGCTGCTAAATGCTGGGGTTATATTACAAAAAATATAGTTGATCAGGAATATGGTGGCTGGTACTGGCTGGTAAATGATCAGGGGAAAGCTTCTTCAAAGGCGAAAATTAATGCCTGGAAATCACCCTACCACAGCAGTCGTGCCTGTTATGAAATCATAAACAGAATAGAGCAGATAATTGCTTAAAAAATTTATTTGAGGTGATAAAAATGGATTTAATGAAAAAACTTAGTAAAGATGAATTTCAGACACGTCTTCGCCAGCTAAAAAAGGAAAGACAGAATTTAGTTGAAAGAGAGAATGTAAGAGTCGAGCCGGGAAATGGAATTTTTTATCGTTATAAATATCCTGTTTTAACAGCAGCCCACACTCCGATTTTCTGGCGATATGATTTAGATTATGAAAGTAATCCTTATTTAATGGAAAGACAGGGGATTAATGCTACATTTAATCCTGGGGCCATTAAATTAAATGGTAAATATTATTTAGTAGTCAGAACAGAAGGTAATGATCGCAAATCATTTTTTTCTATTGTAGAAAGTGATAATGGAATTGACAATTTTGAATTCTGGGATTATCCTGTAGAAATTCCAGAAACAGAAAGACCGGATATTAATGTTTATGATATGCGGCTGGTTAAGCACGAAGATGGCTGGATCTATGGTATTTTTTGTACTGAAAGAAAAGATCCAGAAGCTGAGCCAGGTGATACAACTTCTGCAGAAGCTCAGGCGGGTATAGTTAGGACAAAAGATCTTAAAAGTTGGGAGCGTCTGCCGGATTTAGAAACTCCTTCTCATCAGCAGAGAAATGTAGTTTTACATCCAGAGTTTGTAGATGGTAAGTATGCATTTTATACCAGACCCCAGGATAGCTTTATTACCACCGGTTCTGGTGGCGGGATTGGCTGGGGTTTAGCAGAAGATATTGAAAATCCAGAAATTACAACTGAAGAGATAATTGATAAAAAGTTTTATCACACAATAAAGGAAGTCAAAAATGGTCAGGGTGATGCCCCGATAAAGACTGAAGCTGGTTGGCTGCATCTTGCTCATGGTGTTCGTAATACTGCTGCCGGTTTGCGTTATGTGATTTATGCTTTTATGACAGATTTAGATGATCCAACAAAAGTGATTTATAATCCCGGTGGTTATTTAATAGCTCCTCACGGAGAAGAGCGGGTGGGAGATGTCTCCAATGTTGTTTTTGTTAATGGTGTAATTAAAGAAGATAATGGTAGAGTATTAATCTATTATGCTTCTTCTGATACCAGGATTCATGTGGCAGAATCATCTGTTAATCGATTGGTTGATTATGTTAAGAATACACCTACAGATAAACTGCGTTCTGCAGCTTCAGTCCAGACAAGAAAAGAGTTAATCGAAAAAAATCTAAAAATAATAAATAATTAAGATGAATTAAGCTAATAGGATTATTATAATTCTATTAGCTTTTTAAAATAATAACTGAGTTAATTACAAAAGAATCTGAATTATATTCATGTTCAAATTGATAGTTTTATTATATTATTAATTTAAAGAATTAAAACAAATTGAAGGAGTGTTAATTTATGAGTGAAGAAATCAAAATTTATGGAGCGAGCCTTCCAAACATTCCCTGGGAGGAAAAACCTGCTGATTGTGACAATGTAGTTTGGCGTTCAAAGGAAAACCCAATAATTCCGCGTGATGCGACTCCAAATTCTAATAGTATTTTTAATAGTGCTGTTGTTCCATACAAAGAGGGTTTTGTTGGTGTCTTTAGAGTTGATGATAAGGCAAGAAATATGAATATTCATGCTGGCAAAAGTAAAGATGGAATTAATTGGGACATTGAGCCAGAACCGATAGAATTTGACTATGATAAAGAAGAAATTGGTAAGTCAGAATATAAATATGATCCAAGAGTGGTAGCAATGGATGGGAAATATTATGTGATGTGGTGTAATGGTTATCATGGCCCAACAATTGGACTGGGATACACTGAAGATTTTAAGAACTTTACTCAGATGGAGAATTCTTTTTTACCTTTCAATAGAAATGGGGTTTTGTTTCCGAGAAAAATAAATGATAAATATGTTATGCTAAGCCGTCCCAGTGATAATGGCCATACACCTTTTGGTGATATCTTTTTAAGCCAGAGTAATAATTTAGTGCACTGGGGAGAACATAGATATGTAATGGGAAGCAAAGGTGGTTGGCAGAGTACAAAAATAGGGCCAGGACCAGCTCCAATCGAAACATCGGAAGGCTGGCTCTTAATTTACCATGGTGTTTTAAATTCCTGTAATGGTTTTGTTTACAGTATGGGAGCTGCCTTATTAGATTTAGAAAAACCATGGCAGGTTAAATATAGAACTGAACCTTATTTACTTTCTCCACAAAAAGATTATGAATGTGTTGGAGATGTACCAAATGTTGCTTTCCCCTGTGCAGCTTTACATGATCCTGATACTGGTAGAATGGCCATCTATTATGGTGGAGCAGACACAGTAGTTGCTGTTGCCTATACTAAAATAGATGAACTGGTAGAATTTATTAAGAATAATTCACTTTAGAATAATATGATATTTAGTGTTCAAGATTATAAAAATCTCAAACATAAGAAAGGAATAGCTAATGGATAAATTAACTATTATTTCTCTTATCTCTTTGGTTATGTTTTTAAGTACGGCAGTTATTGCAGTTGAGCCAACAAAAATTATTAGAACTGAACCTATCAATTCGGAAGCGAGTAAAGAAGTTCGTGCAGTACTTAATTATCTTCATACTATTAATGGAGATAAAATGCTCTCAGGACAAATGGAGTCTACTTGGGTGGATGGACCTAATTATGAACTGGAATATATTAATAAACACACAGGTAAACAGCCAGCTATTAGAGGCCTAGATTTTATTCATGAAAAAGATAATCAAAATGTTGTTAATAGAGCAATTGAGTGGTGGCAAAAAGGTGGAATCCCGACAATTATGTGGCACTGGGGAGCACCAACGATTGGAGAAGGTTATGAAAATAGCAAAAAAGAAATTAATATTGATCAAGTTTTAACAGAAGGAACAAAAGAATATAAAGCAATGATTTCAGATTTAGATAGAATTGCTAGTTATTTACAACAATTGAAAAATGCTAATGTTCCTATAATCTGGCGCCCAATGCATGAGCATAATGGTAGTTGGTTCTGGTGGAGTAAAGGAGGACCAGAGAAGTTTAATAAACTATGGAGATTTATGTATAATTATTTTACTGAAGAAAAAGGCTTAAATAATCTTATCTGGTTTTTAGGTTTTGCAGATAATGCTGATAAAGATTGGTATCCTGGAGATAAATATGTAGATCTAAGTGGTGCTGACACTTACAATGTTGATTCTAAACCACAGAAAAAAATGTATAATTCCGTTCGAGATGTAGTAGGATTAGGAGAGCCGGTAGCTTATCATGAATGTGGAGTAATGCCTGATCCAGAATTGTCAAAAAAAGATAATATTGATTGGATTTGGTTTATGACCTGGCATTCTGATTGGCTTATAGATAATAATTCAATAGAACATCTAAAAAAAGTATATAATAGTGAATATGTAATAACCTTATCTGAACTACCAAATATTATGGATTATTATATTACTGAAAAGGTAGAAACAAAAATTGCTAAAATTTATACAATGGCAAAAGGAAATGGTAAAATTAAGAGTAGTACTAATAATACAACAGTAGATAAAAGAACTGAAGTCTGCTTTGAGGCAGTTGCAAATAAAGGTTTTGAATTTACTAAATGGTCAGGAAATATTAGTGGTCAACAGAATCCAATTCAAATAACTGCAAATGATGATATTGAAATAATTGCTCACTTTAAAGCGGCTGCAAATATTAATCTGGTAAGTAATGGAGATTTTTCTGATGGCTTAACTGGTTGGAGTAGCTATATTTTTGAAAATGAGGGAGCAAAAGCTGAACTGAAAACAGATAAGGGAAAAGCTAAAATTAATATTCAAAATCCTGGTAAAGAAAAGTATCATGTTCAATTAATTCATTCTAATATAAAATTAGAAAAGGGTATTAAATATAACCTAACTTTTGACATTTATTCAGATTCTGAGCGAAAA
Source organism: Halanaerobiales bacterium (assembly GCA_036172385.1). Taxonomy (GTDB): domain Bacteria; phylum Bacillota; class Halanaerobiia; order Halanaerobiales; family Halanaerobiaceae; genus Halanaerobium. The sequence continues at coordinate 11,476 of JAXKWB010000001.1, forward strand.
TTTTTTGTGAAAGTTGGAGAGCAGGGTGGAGATTATTTAATGTATTTTGGTGATGATTCAATTGAGATTAGCCAGAATAAAAAGACAATTAAAAGAACTTTTACTATGGAGGAAGCAGATGATCCTGACGCTCGTATTGAATTTAATGTTGGGTTAGAAAAACCAAAGGTTTATATTGATAATGTTAGTTTAAAACGGGTAGAAAATTAAAGAATCCTAAACGGCAGAGTTTAAT
>JAXKWB010000002.1:0-16577 GCA_036172385.1 Halanaerobiales bacterium
CAATTTTAACTGCCTCAATTATTGCCTGATTACTGACTCCTACAGAAGGATTTCCGGTAAAAGTAATCATATTAAAACCGGCTTCAACTGCCTGTCCAATATTTTGCAGAGTTGCTTTGCGGCCGGAACTCAATTTGACAAAATGATCAGCCTCCATATTTTCTTCATTTACCGGTTCCAGATTAATTCCTAAAGGACGGCCACACATCCTTTTTATTTCACTAACTATTTCGGCAGCATTCCCATCTTTAATATTTTTAAAAAATGGTTGATTTAAATCAAATAAATTTAATAGTAAAATATCTGCCCCAAATGCTGCAGCTACTTCTGCATTACTTAAATCTCTAAATAAAGATTCTTTACCAATAACTTCGGAAATAATAGTCCTTCCTTCTGACAATTTAATTGACTGCAGTAATTCTTCTTTATTATAATTTAGAAGTTCTGAACTGCTGGAATTTAAGAGTCTTTTTACCATTTTTATACCTACTTTCGCTTATAAAATTAACTTTCTGCAGATATCTAATAAGCTAATTTCAGCCAGATTTTTAAAAATCTGGCTGAAATTAGCTAGTTAAGGCCGATGATTATTCTTCCATTACCTTTAATTCCTGTTTTATATCATCTGCAATCATTTCTGCTTTAGTTCCCACTACCACCTGAGCATTATTTTTATTTGCCTTTAAAACCCCACTTGCACCAAGCTGCTGTAGAGTTTTTTCGTCTATTTTCTCTGTGTCTCGGAGCTCTAACCTCAGTCTTGTAATACAGGCCTCTATGCTTTTAATATTATCCTTACCTCCCAGTGCTTCAATAAAGTCACGCGGCTTATTTACACTTCTGCTCTTTTCTCCGCCACCAGAGCTTTTCTGCTGGGTATCAGGCATAACACTCATTCCGGAAGTCCTGGCTTCCTCAGCTTCAGCTTCCATCCGACCTGGAGTGGGAATATCAAATTTTTCAATTGCAAATCGGAATAATAAATAATAAACTATAAAAAATACAATCCCAATTGGAATAATCCAGAGCGGCCTGGTTGCAAGTCCATAATTGAGAAAGTAATCAATTGCTCCCGCAGAAAATCCAAAACCATGCTGAATACCAAGCATATAAGTAATAACCATCGATAAACCGGTTAAAAGTGCATGAATACCATATAATACCGGAGCTAGAAACATAAATGAAAATTCAATTGGTTCTGTAATTCCGGTCAGAAATGAAGTTAAAGCTACACTTAAAAAGATACCGGACACTGCCGATTTATTTTCCGGCTTGGCTGAATGATACATTGCTAAAGCAGCAGCAGGCAGGCCAAACATCATCACCGGGAAAAATCCAGACATGAAAAATCCTGCTGAAGGATCACCAGCAAAGAAACGGGAAAGATCGCCAGTTACAACTTCTCCAGCTGCAGTAGTAAACTCACCAAACACAAACCAGATAAAACTGTTGATAACATGGTGCAGTCCAAGTGGAATTAATAAACGATTTAAAAATCCATAAACAAAAACTCCAACTGCTCCTGCATCAATTATCCACTGACCTGCAAGCTGAATGGCATCCTGAATTGGAGGCCAGATAAAGCCAAATATTCCTGCTAAAACAACAGCTGCAGCACCAGTAACAATGGGGACAAAGCGTCGACCACCAAAAAATCCTAAATAGTCGGGTAGTTCAATATCATGATAACGGTTATATAAAGCACCGGCAGTTAAACCACCTATAATACCGGCCAAAACTCCCATATTAATATCTGGATTAATAGCCTGTGTACCATTAGTTATTACCAGATAACCCACTGCTCCAGCCAGACCAGCAGACCCCGAACTATCGTGAGCAATTCCTACTGCAACACCAATACCAAATAATAATGCCAGATTGTCAAAAATTGCAGAACCGGCTGCCATAATAAACGGAATATTAAATACGTCTTCTGCCCCAAGTCTTAATAATAAAGCAGCTGCAGGTAAAACTGCAATTGGAAGCATCAGAGACTTACCAATACGCTGTAATTGAGAAAATAATTTTTTCAATTAAATCAACCTCCCTGTTATTTTAAAAATAAATTAAAATAAAATTATTAAATTCCCTCCTCTCCACTCTCCCTGATCAATAATTAAAGCTATTTCCCGAAGATCGGTAATTTTTTTGAATATTAACTCTACTCTTAATTATACTCAACAGTAGTTTTTTTGTCAAGATAATCAATTATATGCAGTAATTTCTATCAATAAGCAAAAAAGCCGTTCTGATGAAATTTCAACAGAACGACTCTAGTAATAAATAGTTAAGCTAAACTAACTATTTCATTATTTAATTTTTAGGTCTTGCCTTATATTTAGTGTGTAAGAGGTGATGTGATTCTCCACCTAAAGGCTCACCCAAAAATTCATCATATAATTTAATAATCTGTGGATTTTCGTGTGATTTTCTAATCTTACTTGTATCATCAATAGCCGCCAGACCCTGGCCGCGTTTTTCTTTCTTTTCATTGGTAGCTGGACGAGGCTGTCCACCACCACCAACACACCCGTGAGGACAGGCCATAATTTCGATAAAGTCTAGATCAGATTCTCCTGATCTTACTTTTTCTAAAAGTTTCTGGGCATTTCCAAAACCATTTGCGATTCCAACTTTAATAACTCGATCACCAATTCTTACTTCAGCTTCATTAATGCCTCTAAAACCTAAATTTAATCTTTCCAGAGGTTCTCCAGTTAATTTTTCCTTTACTGTTCTTACAGCAGCCTCAGCAACTCCACCAGTTGTACCAAAAATAGTACCAGCACCGGTTGATTCTCCCATTAGTTCATCAAAATCTTCCTCTGGAAGTGAGGTGAAATCAATACCCATTTCCTTAATCATCCGGGCAAACTCGCGAGTTGTTAACACAGCATCTGTATCTTTAAAATCTGATCCATTTATTTCTTCTCTATCTTTTTCGAATTTTTTAGCTGTACAGGGCATAACTGCAACTGTATATATTTTTTCTGGATCAACACCTGTCTGATCTGGATAATAGGTTTTACTTAAAGCAGAAAACATCTGCATTGGAGATTTGGCGGATGATACATGCTTAAGCAGATCAGGGAAGTTATGCTCAGCCCCTTTAACCCAACCCGGGCAGCAGGAAGTAATATGAGGTAACTCTCCTTCACCATTTAATTTCTTTAAAAATTCACTACCTTCTTCCAGAATCGTCAGATCAGCTGCAAAGTCAGTCGAGAAGACCTGATCAAAACCAAGTTTTCTTAAAGCTGCAACCATTTTTCCTCTGACAACTGTTCCGGTTTCCATTCCAAACTCTTCTCCTAAAGTTGCCTGGATTGAAGGAGCAGTCTGAACTAAAACATGTTTGTCTTCATCTTCCAGAGCAGCCCACACTTTATCTATCTCACTTATTTCAGTAATTGCTCCAACTGGACAGACAGTTGCACACTGACCACAATTAACACAGTTAATTTCTGCCTGAGGTAAATCAAAGGCAGTAGTTACTATTGAATTAAAACCTCGCTCAGTAAACTGCAGAGCTGAAACACCCTGGACTTCTTCACAGATTCTAACACAGCGGCCGCAGAGAACACATTTATTGGGATCTCTTCTTAAAGCTGGGCCTGTTTCATCTATCTCATATTCACTCTGTTCTCCAGCAAATTTTTCCACATCTTCTGACTTGATACCTAATTCATAAGTTAAATCCTGGAGTTCACAGTGATTATTCCGGTCACAACCAAGACAATCATTAGGATGATTTGCCAGTAATAATTCAACATTTCTTCTTCTGGCCTTTCTGGCCTTCATACTTCTGGTATTAATTTTCATTCCGTCTCTAACTGGTGAAGCACAGGATGCGAGTAATTTCCCGCTTTCCTCATCTTCTACCACACATACCCTACAGGCACCGTGTAAACTTAAATCTGGGTGGTAACAGAGAATAGGAATATCTACACCAATCTCTTTTGCTGCTTCCAGTATAGAGCTATCTTCGTCAACTTCTACAGTCTGTTCATCTATTGTTAATTTAACTTTGCTCATTAATTTCCCTCCTATTATAAGAGTTTACCCCTGTGAAATTGCATCTACCGGACATTCTGGTTCACAGGCTCCACAGGCAATACAAACATCAGGATCTATTGTAAATGGATTCTTAATTTCTCCACTAATTGCATCTACAGGACATACTTTAGCACATTTGCTGCAGCCAATACAGGCTTCCTCATCAATTACATAGGCTCCAGCTAAGTCTTCACAAACACCAGCAGGACAATTACCGTCATGGATGTGAGCTTCATACTCATCGCGGAAATAGCGAACTGTACTCAAGACTGGATTGGGAGCTGACTGACCTAAACCACATAAAGAAGTACTCTTTATGTGTTCTCCTAATTCCAGTAAAAGATCAATATCTCCCTCTTTACCTTCACCATCAGTGATTCTATTTAAAATCTCTAACATTCTTTTTGTACCTTCCCGACAGGGAGTACATTTACCACAGGATTCACTCTGAGTAAAGTTTAAGAAAAATCTTGCTACATCAACCATACAGGAATCTTCATCCATCACAACCATCCCACCAGATCCCATCATAGTTCCAGCATCCAGTAGTGAATCATAATCAATTGGTAGATCTAAGTAATCTTCAGGTAAACAACCTCCAGATGGACCACCAGTTTGAACAGCTTTGAATTTTTTGCCCTGTCCTAAACCGCCACCAATTTCAAAAATGACTTCTTTTAGAGTAGTTCCCATTGGAACTTCTACCAGACCTGTATTATTAATTTTTCCTGTTAAAGCAAAAACTTTTGTCCCAGAACTACCTTCTGTACCAATTGCTGTAAATTTATCGGCTCCCTCATTAATAATATAGGGAATATTGGCATATGTTTCTACATTGTTGATATTAGTTGGTTTACCCCAGAGTCCTCTCACTGCAGGATAAGGAGGTCTTGGTGTAGGCATACCTCTTTTACCTTCAATAGAGTTCATTAGAGCTGTTTCCTCACCGCAAACAAAGGCTCCTGCACCTTTTTTGATATGCAGTTTGAAGTTAAAACCACTGCTGAATATATCGTCACCCAATAGGCCATATTCTTCAGCATCTTCTATCGCTTTTTCTAATCTCTTAATTGCCAGTGGATATTCGGCTCTAACATAAACATATCCTTCATCAGCACCAATTGCATAAGCTGCAACCAGCATTCCTTCTATAATTCTGTGAGGATCTCCTTCTAAAATACTGCGGTCCATAAATGCACCAGGATCTCCCTCATCCGCATTACAAATCAAATACTTTTTATCACTTTCGGAGTTTTTAGCAAACTGCCACTTTAAACCTGTGGGAAAACCTCCACCACCCCGGCCGCGAAGACCAGAGTCTTTTATAGTGTTTACAACTTCCTGGGCATCCATCTCAGTTAAAACTTTCCCTGCTGCTTCATAACCACCTAAAGCAATATATTCATCTATATCTTCCGGATCAATTTTACCACAATTGGCTAAGGCTATTCGCTGCTGCTTTTTATAAAAATCAATATCCTGATAAGATGGAATCTGTTCTTCTGTCATTGGTTCTTTAAAAAGTAATCTTTCTACAGTTCTACCTTTTAATAAGTGTTCCTCTACTATTTCTGCCACATCATCTGACTGTACTTCACAGTAAAATACCCCTTCTGGATAAACAATCATAATTGGACCTTTTTCACAGAAGCCGTGACATCCAGTTTCTACAATTTTTATTTCTCCACTTAAATCATTTGCAGCTAATTCTTCTGCTAAAGAATCTTTTAAAGTCTTAGCTCCAGATGATACACATCCTGTTCCGGTACAGATTAATACATGGGAACGATAAATAGAATCCTTCATTTACAAGTGCCTCCTTATTATTCTTAGTTATGTCGGGCGATTACTAAATCAGTTACTACTTTACCATTTACTACATGTTCTGAAATAATCTTTTTTACATCTGACTCACTTAAATTTCCATAAGTAATTCTTTTTTTACCAGGAAGTTTAACATCGATTAGAGGTTCCTTTTCGCACATACCAATACATCCGGTCTGAGTTACTCTGACATCAAGATCGCGTTTTTCAATTTCTGCCAATACAGCTTTTAAAATATCTCTGGCTCCTGCTGCAATACCACAGGTTCCCATTCCAACAATAATTTCTGCTTTTGTTCCCTGATCACGCTTTTTCATTTCCTTCTGTACTTTATTTCTTAATTCCTTTAATTCTGCTAAAGATTTCATTAAAAAGCTTCACCTCCGCGGATTTCTGCTAAATTTTCTCCAATATATTCTCTGATCCAGGAAATTATCTGCCTGGACTGAATTGAAAGGTCTTCCAACTCAGCTTTAATTTCTCTGCTGTCAAATTTGAAACTATTTTTCTGATATTGATGTTGATAAACAAGGTCTACCTGATCACCATTGGCTGCTATAAAATTACTAATAGTAGTTGTCATATCTCCCAGAGGAGCTCGATCAATATGATCATATTCAAACTCCGCTGTTACTCTGGTACCTTTATCAATTTGAGAATCAACTTCAAATCTACCTCCACAGCTTTCTGCAGCTGCTTTAAATAAAGGTAAACCAAGACCAACTTCTCTGGTAGTTCTGGAAGTAATAAAAGGATCAGTAATCTGATTTAATTTCTCCTGAGAAATTCCACTACCATTATCCTCGATCACTATTTTTAATAAATTAGCTTCTATTTTTTCTTCAATCTTAATTTTTATTAAATCAGCTTCTGCTTTCCGGGAATTTTCAATAATATCTAAAATATGAAGAGATAATTCCCTCATTTTATTTATATTTTGCCATAATCTCAGGAACTTTTTCCGGAGTTAAACGGCCGTGGGTGTCATCATTGACCATGATAACCGGAGCCAGACCACAGGCACCAATACAGGCCACAGATTCCAGGGTAAACTCTAAATCCTCTGTTGTTTCTCCTGCTTCAATTCCTAATTCATCTTTAATAGCATTTAAAATACCTTCTCCACCTCTAACATGACAGGCGGTTCCCATACAGACACGAATAATATTATTACCTCTTGGCTGCTGATGGAACTGGCTGTAAAAGGTTACAACCCCATAAACCTGACTTAAAGAAAGATTCAAACCCAGAGCTATCTCCTTCATAACCTCTTCCGGTAAATAACCATATTCTTCCTGTGCTTCCTGTAAAACAGGAATTAAATATCTTTCCTTTTTTTCATAACGTGATAAAATTTCTTTTAATGGCTCTAAAAACTCAGCTAATTTTTCTTCTGTCATCTCTGCCATCAATAATTACCTCCTTGATAAATTAAGTTTTAATTAAATCAATCTTTCTGCCTTCATTTTTCTGGACAGCCTTTTTAAATTCTACAAATGAAAATTCCTTAACTATCAGCCTCTGATAGGATTTAATTTCTTTAAGATAGTGGCTGTCAGAATTCTGCATAAACTGCAGTTTATTTAAATAAGGAAATTTTTCAAGCACCATTTCTGGTTTAATGTTTTTTGATATTTCAGCTGTAATTAAGTTTAGCTCAGGTGGTATAAATCCAAGCTGAGAAATAATACTGTGCTTTCGATCAAGGTGAGATGGCACTACTATCCCCCCCAGTTCTCTAACTTGAGCAAAACACTGTTCCAGACTCAAATTAACAGCTCCAGCAAGTAAATGCTCCACTTTAAATTGATATTCGTCGTTAAAATCACACTTTATTTGAGGCCCAAAAAAATCCTCATCGTTTTTCTGTTGAGGCAGCCTATCATAAACTATCCCCTGCCATTTTAGAAGACTTTTGAGATCTGGAAAATAACACAAAATGTGAATTTCTTCTTTTGTCTCAGTCTCCATTGCTGGAATAAAATTCAAATTATGCTTTTCACAAAAAAAATCAAAAACTTCTACATTTTCTGCAGTATTATGATCTGTTAAAGCTAAAACTTCAATACCCTCTTTTTTAGCTTTTTTTACTATCTCTTCCGGGGTCATCAATAAATCACCACAGGGAGATAATACAGAATGGAGATGAAGATCAGCTTTTAATTTTAACATTTAAATATTACTTTCACAAAAACTGCAGGCTAAAGCATAACTTTTCTTTCTGGTCTTTAACAGATTAACTCCTTTTTGGCAGGCTCTCTGGACTGCATTTTCTTCATAATCAAAGTCTTCTACCAGAATCACAGCGGCCAGCTCTACTAATAAAGCTACAGCTACCACATTTTGATGTCCCTGAACTGTCAACCAGAGATTTCCCTGTTCAGCTCTTGCCATTACATTACTCAAAAGATCACCAATATAAGCTCCATCAATTTCCTTGTCTAAATCTGGTCCAGCAACTACTTCTAAATTAAATTGATCTACAAGTTCTTTAACTGTCATCTGCTTCCTCCTTTTTAGATCCCATGACCGGCGGTAACTCATTTGCCAGAATCGAAAGATCATCTGCCAGTCTGCCAAGTTGTTCTCTAAGCATAAAGATACAATCAGTTCTGCTGGCGCGCCCGTTAATTACATCCTCGGCAAAAGTCTTGCAGTCAGGAGCACCACAGGCTGCACAATCTAAACCAGGTAAAATTTCTATTTCTTTCTGCAGCTGTTCTAGTTTCTGCATTGCTTTCTTAAAATCAGTATCCAGTTTCGAAACATTATCTGCAGTAATTTTATTAGAAAGAGCAAAATTATAAAATTCATCATCTTTTCTGATTAAATCAATATTCTCTTTTTGCATGATCTCCCTAATCTTTTTTATTCTTTCTTCTAAATTAAACTGAGACTGAAAGGGGTTAATTACATTTAAAACTCCTCCAATACAACCATTGGTACAGGAGGTGAGTTCAAAATACCTAATTGCTTCTGGAATATTATTTCTTTCTATTTCATCCAGCAGCTTTTTTACCTCAGTAATTCCAGAAACACTTAAAGTGTTGATATTCTGCCAGGATTTTAAAATACTTTCTTCTCCACCCTCACTTCCCCAGATTGTAGCCAGAGTTGTAAGTTGATTTTCTTCTTCCTCTAAAACAATGTCTTCCAGTGACTCATATATATTTTGATAGATATTCTCTACCCCAATAGCACCACTTAAAAAACTTGTTTTCTGACCAATCGCTCTCTGGACAGTAGTTAATTTAGCCGGACAGGGAGTTAAAAAGAAAATATCGGGCACAATATTTTTTTCTTCTTTAAATTTTCTTTCAACTCTTTCGGCAATCAATTCTACTGGTGATTTAAGAGGGATTAACATCTCAATGAGATCAGGGAACTGAAGTTTAATTAATCTAACAATTACCGGACAGGAAGTAGAAATATAAGTTCCAGAATTATTATTTAAAAAATCAAGTGTTTTACGGGATAAAGCGGCAGCAGCATCAGCTACATCAAAAACTTCCTTAAATCCTAACTTTTTAATAGCTTTTTTAATTTTCTGCGCAGATATTTTTGCAGAAAACTGGCTGTAAAAACTTGGAGGAATCAAGATAATAGGATATTCAGACTCCATAATCTCGGATAGTTGATCTGTTTTAGTATATTTAGCATGATACTCACAGGCCCTTATACATTCTGCACAATCAATACAGAGATCTTCTTTAATCCAGGCCTTTCCCTGATGTACCCGGATTGCCTTTGTTGGACAGCCCTTAACACAATTTGTACAACCCTCACACTTTTCTTCTTTTAAGAGCACAGAGTGCTTTTTGGTCATTATTAACCTCCTGCTGCGATTAATTAGTATTAATTAGTTAAATTAATTATTACTTTCACATGGGTTCCTTTTTCTTTAGATGATTTAACATCAATCTGATCTGCATATCGTTTTACATTAACAAGTCCCATCCCGGCTCCAAATCCCATTTCTCTGATTTCATTACTTGCAGTAGAATAACCTGCTGTAAAAGCTTTATCAAGATCTTCTATTCCCGGGCCACTGTCATCAACCCTGATCTCCAGCTCCTCTTCTGAAATTAAAGCTGTAAGTTCTCCTCCCAGAGAATGAATTACCACATTCATTTCTAATTCATAGGTAATAATTGCTGTTTTACGAACAGTTTGAGATGGGACTCCCAGTTTGCGCAGAATATTTTTTAAATTACTGGAAGCTTCTCCCCCACTTTGAAAATCAAAACTTTCAATTTCTTTGTTCAATATTTGTTGTTTTTGCAAAGACAAAATCAACTCCTGACAAATTATTTGGAGGTTTCTATATAATTCATCTCTTCCGGTCCAATCCCATTTTTATACAAAAGACCACAGGCTTCAAATAAAGGCTTGTCTGTGGAGTAAAGAAAAATATTTAATTGGTTGGCTAAAGAAATAGTCTCAATCTGTGGTTCTTTTCCTCTGACAAATATAATCACCTTAATTCCTACCATTTCAGCAGTCCTTACTACCTGAGGATTAGTTAAACCAGTCAGCAAAAGAGTTTTTTCATTCGAAAAAGCCAGCACATCACTCATTAAATCTGCGCCACAGGCGTTCTTTACCTCAAAATCAACCTTTATTCCGGGGTCCTCAAAAATAGTTTCAGTTTTAAGAAGAGATTTGACAGTTTTTAAATTCATTTTTAACCTCCATAGTTAAATAATATCTTATTTTTGCCGTTTTTGCAATTTGTAAAATATTTCTATACAACTTGATTGTAGTGATAATATTCACTTTAATCAATAAAAAAATATCCATCAAAAGTATATGATATTTTTTTCACACTGTCAAGCAGAAAATCTTAAATATATAATAATATATTATAAATCTATTAAGCCCAGACTTATTTCCAGAGATTGATTGACATCTTCAATTACATCTTCTCCAAGATGGGCTATATGACGCTGTAATCTCTTCTTATCTAAAGTTCTGATCTGTTCCAATAAAATAACAGAATCTTTATCTAAATTGTTATAATCAGCTGGAATCTCAACATGAGTTGGCAGCTTAGCTTTGTTAATTCGGGAGGTAATTGCAGCCACAATTACAGTCGGACTGTACTTATTACCAATATCATTCTGGATAATTAAAACTGGCCTTACTCCCCCCTGCTCAGAACCTACAACTGGATTTAAATTAGCGTAAAAAACATCACCCCTTTTTACTTTCAATTTTTTCACACTCCACCAGTCTCTGTTCATAGCATAAGTATGAATAACAGTCACTAGATAAACCTTCATCAGCTAATTGTTGGTTGAGACCGGCCATTTTTTTATAACCATCACGAAGATGATTGCGAACCTCTTCTTTCTTTAACTCTTTTAAATAATATTTAACTGCCTGATTGAGAAATGCATTTCGCTTCTGATTATTGTTCTTACAATAATACTCGATTTCTTCCACAATATATACAGGAAGTTCAATCTTTAATTTTCTGCTTTCTGACAACAGACACACCTCCACTGTTTTTCAGCTGTTTTTTTCTACCATTTGGTTGATATTAATCAATTTAACAGCTAAATTTTCGAAAAATGAAGAAAAAAGATGAGACTAATTAGCCCCATCCTTAAGTAGAGAAACATTTCGAATAAGATCTTCATTTACTGCAGCCATTTTTTGATAGCCCTCAACCATTGCTCTGACAATTTCATCTCTTTCACTTTTACTAACATTTTTCTTGCGGCGCAGCCTCTCCACTTCCTGATCACCTCATCCTGCAATAATTTCGAAATTCTTTTAGATACTCCTATTATATCTTAAAAATTGATTAGTGTCAACAAAAATACCCCTTTAAATCACTGATATTACTGGGATCAATTATTTTTTTGTATCTCTGGAAAAGCTGTCCAGAAAAATATAATATCTGGATATTTAATGACAATATTAGCAGTATGCTATAGTTTATAATAAAGGCCACATTTTTTAATATATTTAAGCAGTTTAGCATACGCATCATGCTGACAGATGGTGCTGCTGTCACCGATAAAAATCATTTTTCTTTTAGCCCTGGTTAAAGCAACATTAAGTCTCCGCAAATCTCTTAAAAAACCAATATTATTTTCCTGATTGCTGCGGACAGCAGAAAAAATAATCATTTCTTTTTCTCTTCCCTGAAAAGCATCAACTGTATCAATTTCAACATTTTTAAATTTATTATGCTGATTTATTAAATCAACCTGATCTTTATAAGCTGCTATGACAGCAATGTCATCTCCTGAGAGAGAAGATTTCAGGGCTTGATCAAGGATATCAAGTACGATTTCTGATTCAACAGGATTATCATAAGAATTTGAGCCTGCAAAAGATCTTTCCTCTGAGTTCATTTCTCTGGTGTCCAGAAAGACCAGGGGATATTCTGATTTTAAAGATTTATCTGTAAAACAATCCTCATCATGTATTTTAACTCCCAGATCACTTATTTTCTGTTCCGCTGCAGAAGCAGCTGCTTGAAGACTATCATTGTAGAAATAAATACTGGAAAAACCCATAATTTTTCTATTCATTCTATACTGAATTTCCAGCAGAGAGCTGAACTCTTCCTGATAATTTTCAATTAACTTTTCGAATAAAGAAACACTTAAACCATTTTCTGCGGCTTCCTGATTGACAACTGTCGGAGGCAGCTGTTTATGATCACCGATCAAAATCGTTTTTTTAGCTTTTAAATAAGGGATTAAAGCAGCCGGTTGTGTCGCCTGAGTTGCCTCATCTATTACACTTAAATCAAACTCACTGTTTTCTAACAATTCAGAACCGGCTGTAATATTGGTAGTACAAATAACATCAGCCTGATCCAGTAGTTCTTCTACAGCTTTATTTTCAAGGCGTTCTATTTCTTTAAAATACTTATCTATTTTCTCCTGCAGCTCTAACCAACTGGCCATTTCGTCAATAACCTCAGGACTGATACCTCGAACATGATGTTCTAAGTCTTTTTCTGCATAATCTTTGATTTCCTGATCCGATAAACCTCTTCTGTATTTTCCCCCGGGATAAATATAAGATTCCTGTTTGTTAATTAAAGCAGAAACTTGATCTCTTAACTTTTCTGCTTCTAAATAATCCTGATGTTCTAAAACTATCTCATCTAAGGTATGTTCCCTTAATTTTTCAGTCACTCGAATTGGATGCCCAATTCTTATTACATTAAGCTCTTTTACAGCCAGCAGTTCCAGCAAATTATCAACTGCGGTATTCGAATCTGCTGCTGCCAGAACCTTAGCACCCTGTTCAACAGCTTTAGCTATCAATTCTACTGCCGTTACAGTTTTACCAGTTCCAGGAGGTCCCTGAATTAGATAAATATCCTCTGCAGCCAGTGCATTTTCTACTGCATTTTTCTGCGAAGGATTAAGAGAATCAAGTTTTAATTCCTTTTTCTCAGCAGATCCCGCTCTTTTTCTATCCAGCAGGATATCTCTTTTTCTCTGCTGGATTTTGTTTTCAGGATGTTTTATTTTATCCAGAGCAGTAAACATTCTCTGGAAAGTTGTGTCATTAACAAACAAATCAAGCCTTACCCCTTTATTATAAATAAACTCAGGAGGGTGACTTTCAAAAGCAACAGTGATCGAATAAGATGTTTTTTCTACAACTGTCCCGGTAGGATTATCTGGATGTAAAGGCTTATTTAGACTAATCATCACTAAATCTCCGGGTGTTATCTGGGTTTCTGCCAGCCGTTCTCCCTGATATTTGGAAGTAAATTTTACCAGAGGTCGGTGACCGAAAGTAGTACCACTGTCTTTTCCATGTAGGTCCAACAATGTTCTCCCTTTTGCCTGTCTTTCTCTGGCCGATAAATATTTTATTTCCAGCTTATGTCTATCTATTTCTTCCTCTCTTTCTAAATCAACTAATTTATGAAATTTATTATAATAATTTATAATTTCTTTATCAATTAAGTCATCCTGATTCCTGGCACTTACCTGAACCTGAACTCCACCAATCTGATTATTATCCATAGCTTCAATGATTTGAGAGGCAGAATCCCAGTTTACCTCTACCTCAGCTTTATTATTTCTCTGATCTATATTAATTTTGCCAATATCATCACTTGCGGTCCCGGCTTCATTGATAAAAGCACCTACAATGTCACCAGGTCCAATACTATTATCTATATTCGAAATAACTAATGTTACCATAAATACACCTCCAGGTTTATCTCTTTTTATTTTCTGGATCTTTAAAAACTCTGGTGCCAACTGTATTTTTCTGTCCCTGATATTTACCACGGTATGGGTTATCTGCTTCACTATCCATAGAGGCAAATACCAGCTGGCAGATTCTGCGGTCTGCTTCCAGTTTAATTGGAAGTCGATTTGCATTATAAAGTTCCAGAGTAATCTGTCCTTCAAATCCGGGGTCGACCCAGCCCGCATTTTGAATAAAAAGCCCCATTCTACCAATAGAACTTCTTCCTTCAACAAAGGCAGTTAAATTATCGGGTAATTTAATATATTCCTTTGTTGTAGCAAGTAAGAATGAATGCGGTGGAATAATAATTTCTGAACCTTTTACTTCTTCGTAATGTACCTGGTCGTTTAATGTCATTAAAGGCAGAGAATTTTCATCTACTTTTAAAAAATCATCACCCAGCCTCATATCAACCGAAGCTGGTTGAATCTGCATTTCATCAACAGGATCTATAATAAGTTCTTTATTTGCTAACATTTTTTTTATTGTATTATCTGATAGTATCATTATTTAACTCCTTAATATTTTATTTTTAAAAGTTTCCATATTTCTGGCAAAAAATCTATTAAGTCACCTGCTTTTAAGCCAAAATCACTTTTTTTATCTGCTGCCAGTTCCCCGCTTCTACCATGCACATAAACAGCCAGTGCTGCCGCTTCAAAAATAGGCATCCCCTGACCAATCAGGGCAGAAACAATTCCTGTTAAAACATCACCACTACCGGCGGTGGCCATTCCATTTGTTCCTGTCTGATTAAGATAGGCCCTACCATCAGCTGCTGCAGTAACTGTTGCAGCCCCTTTGAGAATAATATTAACCTTATATTTTTTTGCAAAATCTGCAGCAATTTTAATTCTGTTTTGATTAATTTCCTTAATTGATTTATCAAGCAGTCTGGCCATTTCTCCTGGGTGAGGAGTGATTAATATTTCCCCATCATATTTTTTTAATAAATCTAAATCCTTAATTGAATTGAGTGCATCAGCATCCAGCACCAGCGGCAGACTCAGATTTTCCAGAATACCCCTGATAACCTTTTTAGTGGCCTGATTATTACCCAGACCCGGGCCAGCTGCCAGCAGATCTACTTTTGTACTAAAATCTAAAATCCTGGCAAGTGACTGTTCTGCTATGATTCCATCACTGGAAGCCAGAGGAATGCTTAAAAGCTCCCTCAACTGATTTGCAATCCCAGCTTCGACCTCAGCTGCTGTCAGAAGGTAAACCAGACCGGAACCACTTCGCAGAGCTGCTTCCGAACATAAGAGTGGGGCTCCCCCCATCCCTCTGGAGCCAGCCAGAAAAGCAATTTTGCCAAAAGAACCCTTGTGCCCATCATTTTTTCTAGACGGCAGTAAAGACTGAGCTTCACTTCTGGTAAATAGCTTTAGATCATCACTATTTTCAGCAATTACTTCTTCTTTAATACCAATATCTACCACTTCGACTCTACCGGCATAATCACTGCCGGGATATAAAAGCAGCCCCCGTTTATAGGCAGCCATAGTTACAGTATAATCAGCCTTAACTGCCCTCCCGACTACACTTCCATCTTTACCGTTAATCCCGGAAGGAATATCTACAGCCAGAACCTTTTTACTATATTCTTCAACTACCTCATTTATCAAAGCAATTATTTCTTTACTGTTACCTCTAACTTGACCTTTAATACCTGTTCCCAGCAGAGCATCGATGATAAAATCACTGTGCTTTAATTTACTCAATAATTTTTTGGAATTTAAATCATCAAATTGATAGTATTTAAGATTATGATAAAGACAGAGTTCAAAATTTTTCTTATTGACACCAGAAAGATCCTCCTCAGCGGCAGCAAGGACTATCTCAACTCGATAACCTTTACTGGCCAGAAATCGAGCTGCCGCCAGACCATCTCCCCCATTATTTCCTTTACCCACCAAAACTGTGATTCTAAAATTTTTAATTTTTTCCTTTTCAGATTTTTGATAGTAATTAACTCTGTTCAATAATTTCTCTTCTATAATTTTATCTGCAAATTCAGCAATTTCGCGGGCTGCAGCCTCCATCAATAAAATTTCTGGAACACCAGCCTCTATAGTTTCCTGATCACACTTCCCCATTGATTCTGGAGTCAAAACATACATTCTTTTAAGCCCCTTCCAAAATGATTTGTGCTACACTGTATTCTTTTTCATGAGAAATACTCAAAAAAATATTGTTTACTCCTAATTTTTCTGCTCTACTAAAAGTATTATTAAATAGTCTAACTTCCGGTTTACCCAGCTGATTATTAAATATCTCAATATCATGCCAGCTGTTTTTGCGCATTCCTGTACCAAGAGCTTTAAGTACTGCCTCTTTGGCAGCAAAACGGGCAGCAAAAGAAGGAGTAAAATTTACTTTGCTCTTACAATATTCAATTTCATTATCTAAATATACTTTTTTTAAACATCTTGTGCCATATTTTTCAATCAAGCTTT
>JAXKWB010000003.1:0-5925 GCA_036172385.1 Halanaerobiales bacterium
ACTTAAAAGTGAGGATATTCTGGCTGAATATTGTTTCTCAATCTTAAGGAGGTAATATTATGTCCTGGAAGGATTTTGCAGAAGAACTTGTTGGAACTTCAAAAGAAGCTGTTAAGAAAGTAGCAGAATATGCTGAAGATTATCGAATTTATCCCCGCTCTATAATTAAAGAAGGAAAGTCATTTTATTTTCTTGCTAAAATTGATCAGAAAAAGAAACTGGTGATTTTAAACAAAAGTAAAAATTTCGAAATTTTTCAGGGAAGAACAGAAGAACTGGCAGGCTTTAAGGCAAAAGTCGCTCCCTTAAGCCACTATAATGCAGATTTACTGCGAGATGTTTTTCCTTTTACTGCTCCTCGGGCTTTAGGAAATCAGACTCCCAGTATTGGACTTGGGGATCGACTGGGGATTGCAACCCCCGGACATATTGAAGCTGTTAAAGAAAGTAATGCTCTGCCTGTATTTGCTCAGCAGTCAGTGAGAGAACTCAATTTGACTGGACGGACCTTTAAATCAGTACTTGATGATGTTAGCTGGGCTGTTTTTCAAGAAGGTTATCAGGATGGATTTGCGGCTGATGCTGATCATTTAAAAGAAAAACCTGATATTAAAGAAGCTCTAGATCTGGGATACAGTATGCTGACTTTAGATTGTACAGAATATATTAATGATGATCTTGACCAGATGTCCACAGCTGAAATAGAAGAGGCCTATCAGGAGGTACCTGATTATCTTAGAGATGGTCTGGAGGATCAGTATTTAAATAAAACTTTTGTGCTTAATTCTGGTTATCAGCTGGAGTATAATCAGAAAAACTTCAAAAAGATAGTTTTAATCTATTATAAGATGCTAGATTTTGCAAAAGAAATTCAACATCTGATTAAAAAATCAGATCGTGATGTGGACTTTGAAATTTCGATTGATGAGACTTCAACTCCTACTACACCTGAGGATCACTTTTTTGTAGCTAACGAATTGAAAAGAAATAATATTGAAGTTAATTCTCTGGCTCCCCGGTTTGTAGGGGAATTTCAGAAAGGAATCGACTATATAGGTGACTTAGATCAGTTTGAAAAAGAATTTAAAATTCATGCTGATATTGCTGAACGATTTGGTTATAAATTAAGTATTCATTCTGGCAGTGATAAGTTTAGTGTGTTTCCCATTATTGGGCGCCATACTCAGGGTAGAGTCCATGTAAAAACTGCTGGTACCAACTGGCTGGAAGCAGTAAGAGTGGTAGCAGAAAATGATCCATCATTATACAGAGATATTCATGCTTATGCTCTAGAAAAATTCGAAGCAGCTAAAGAATTCTATCATGTAACTACTGATCTTTCACAACTACCAGAGCTGGCACAGCTTAGTGACCAGGAACTGGGAGAACTGCTAGAAATTGATGAGGTAAGACAGCTGCTGCATATTACCTATGGCTTTATACTTCAGGACAAAAAAGATGGACGTTATCTTTTTAGAGACAAACTGTATAGATTCTGGGATGAACATGATAAAGAATATCGACGAGCTTTAGAGAGACATATCGGAAAACATCTAAACAAACTTAGGTTTTATAAAAAATAATTAAATCTTATATTTAGCTCTGGATATTGATTATAAGAGATGATATTATAGTTATGAAAACATTTTCAAAAGAAAAATTAGGAGGAATAAAATGGCTTTTTTAGATGAAAATTATTTACTTGAAGGTGAAACAGCAAAAAAATTATACAGAGAAATTGAAAATTTACCAATTTTAGATGCACATAACCACGGAGATGTGCCAGAAATTTTAGCCAATGAGGGCTGGAATGATATCTGGGAGGTTGAAGCTGAAACTGATCATTATGTCTGGGAAATGATGCGCAAAAGAGGTGTGTCGGAAGAAAAAATCACCGGTGATGCTTCCAATAAAGAAAAGTGGATGGCTTTAGCTAAGATATTCCCTGAAATTGCAGGAAATCCAACTTATGAATGGGTTCATCTGGATTTGAAACGTCGGTTTGGAATTGAGGAGCCAATTTCTGAACATACAGCAGAGATGATCTGGAATAAAACTAAAAACATGCTGGCCAGAGAAGAAATGAGTCCTCAGAATTTATTAAAAGAAATGAATGTTGAGATTATGTGTACTACTGATGAACCATATTCTCGTCTCGAAAACCATAAAAAAGCAAAAGAAGAGGTGGAGGGAGTAAAGATTCTTCCTACCTGGCGTCCTGATAAAATTATGAATATTGAGCATCAGAATTGGGCTCAGTATGTTGAAAAATTAGGAGATGCTTATGAGCAGGATGTTAGCGATTTAGATGGTCTTTTAACTGCTCTTAAAAAATCCCACGCCTACTTTGATGAAATGGGCTGTGTGGCCAGTGATCATGGTATTTTAGAACCTATTTCTTATAAAGTTGAAAAGTCAGAGGCTGCTGCGATCTATGAGAAAGCAGTTAATGGTGAACAATTAACTGAAAAAGAAATCAGAGATTTTAAAGCTTTTACCTTAGTTGAATTTGGTAAATTGAATAAGGAAAGCGGCTGGGTAACTCAGCTGCATATTGGAGCAGTTCGGAATTATCGTGACAGCCTCTATGAAAACCTTGGTCCAGATACAGGAGGAGATATTTCTAATAGTGATATTGAGCTGGCTGAGAATCTAAAGTATTTTGTCAATAAATTTGATTCTGAATTAGAGATTGTGCTTTATACAATGGAGCCTACTCACTGGTTCACAGCTTCTACAATCTCCAGAGCTTTCCCAAATGTTTCATTAGGAGCACCCTGGTGGTTAACAGATAGTCCATTTGGAATGGAAAAACAGCTGCAGCAGGTTACAACTGTAGATTTATTTTATAACCTGGCTGGAATGGTAACTGACTCCAGAAAATTAATGTCTTATTCTTCTCGTTCAGAAATGTTCAGAAGAACTCTGGCCAATGTTGTCGGGCGTCAGGTTGATCGCGGCAGAATGCCTTACAGTGTTGCTGCTGATTTAGTTGCTCAGGTTAGTTATTATGGGCCTAAGAAACTATTTTTTAAAAACGTAAAATAAGCAAGGTAATAACAAAATATAAATTTAAATAGCCTGGGATTTTTGTTCCAGGCTATTTTATAATAAGGAGGTTCTTATGGGAGCCAGAGTTTTGTTAATTAATGATAATGATAATATAGTAATTGCAGTTGAAGAAATAGCTGCTGGAGAGATAATTGAGGTTAAGGGAAAAAAAATAAAGATTTTAAGTGATATTCCCGTAGGCCACAAGGTGGCTTTAAAAGATTTTGAAGCAGGTGATAAGGTAATTCGTTATGGTTTTCCAATCGGTAAAGCAGCCGAAGAAATAAAAAAAGGAGAATGGATCCATACTCATAATTTAAAAACTGCTCTAGAAGGAAAACTGGATTATGAATACCAACCTGATCTACCTGAGGAAGAAGAACCAGATGAGATGCCTACATTTATGGGCTATCGACGTCAAAATGGAAAAGTTGGGATCAGGAATGATATCTGGATTATCAACACAGTCGGCTGTATCAATAAAGTAGTGGAAAAAATGGCCTTAAAAGCCGAAATGAAGTACGAAGAGTTAATAGAAAATGAAGTTATTGACAGCATTCATGCTTTCCCTCATCCCTATGGTTGTTCACAATTAGGTGATGATTTAGAAATGACTCAAAAAGCACTGGCCGGTCTGGTTAATCATCCCAACGCAGCTGCTGTAATGGTTGTTGGACTGGGCTGTGAAAACAATTTAATTGAAGATTTCAAGGAATATATTGGAGATTATGATTCAAAGAGAGTTAAGTTTATCAACCTGCAGGATGTACAGGATGATCAAAAGGCTGCAGAGGCAATTCTAGATAATCTAGTAGATTATGCTAAAGATTTTGAACAGGAGGAAGTTCCAGTTTCCGAATTAAAAATTGGTTTAAAGTGTGGTGGCTCAGATGGCTTTTCTGGAGTAACTGCCAATCCTTTACTGGGCAGAATCTCTGATAAACTGACAGAGTATGGTGGAACCAGTATTTTAACTGAGGTTCCGGAAATGTTTGGAGCCGAAACTATTTTAATGAATAGGGCTCAGGATGAAGAAACTTTCGAAAAAGTGGTTGAATTAGTCAATGGATTTAAGGATTATTTTCTTTCTCATGACCAGGAGATTTACGAAAACCCATCCCCTGGAAATAAGGAAGGTGGAATCACTACCTTAGAAGAAAAGTCTTTAGGCTGTACTCAAAAAGGTGGGACAGGAATTGTTAAAGATGTCTTTTTCTATGGTGATCAGGTAACAGGTAGCGGCTTAAATTTACTGGAAAGTCCAGGGAATGATTTAGTAGCAACGACTGCTTTATCACTATCTGGGGCCCATATGGTTTTATTTACTACCGGTAGAGGAACCCCGTTTGGTGGTCCGGTGCCAACAGTTAAAGTTTCTACCAATAATCGCTTATATAATCAGAAGCGCAACTGGATCGATTTTAATGCAGGAGAACTGTTGGAAGGCCGGAAAATGGATGTTCTGGCAGAGGATTTTTTCGAATATCTGCTTGATCTCGCTTCTAAAAAGACTAAAACTAAAAATGAGATTAATGATTATCGGGAAATTGCAATTTTTAAAGATGGAGTTACTCTATAAAGATAATTTTGGAAAAGTAATAAAGACTAGTTTATAATTCAGGGGAAAAGCCAAAGGCCTTCTTTTATTCAATTAAATTAAAAGAAGGCTTTTAGACAGAATAAAAAATTCTCAAGTAATTATCTGAATAATTTGACTTTTAGGAAGTTAAGATGTTAAAATATATTTGAAGTTAATATTGAATATGTGGAAAACAATTTCCATGGAATTATTTGCAGTGATTCCATTAAGGGGGTGGAAGTATTAGCTTATAGAGAGCAGATGATTTATAACAGAGGGGTCTTGATACTGAGTCAATTAACAGTCATTAAGCAAATCTTAGGAGGGTAAAAAAATAATGAAAATTAAATCTTTAACGTTGATTTTGATTTTTGCATTAGTCTTTTCTCTAACATTTGCCGTCTCTGCACAGGAAAAAACACTCAGAGTTTCCTGGTGGGGTTCCCAAACCAGACATGATCAGACCTTAAAAATTATTGAAATGTTTGAAGAAGAATATCCTAACATAAATATAGAACCAGAATATACTGGCTGGAGTGGTTACTGGGATAAATTGTTTGCTCAGGCAGCGGGGGATAATTTACCAGATGTATTACAGCATGTCCGCAAATATTTTGGAACCTGGGTCGAAGAAGATAGATTGTTGGACCTGGAGCCATATGTAAAAGATGGAATCCTCAGTACAAAAAATATTCCTGACTCTGTGATGGATTTAGGAAGATATAAGGGTAAATTAGTTGGAATGCCACTTGGTGTTAATGCAATTACCACAATTTATAATCCAGATCTTCTAGAAAAAGCTGGTTTAGATAGAACAATTAATCCAGATTGGACCTGGCAGGATATAATGGAAATGTCAAAACAAATCCATGATGAACTAAAAATCTGGTCCACAATAGGATTATTAAAGGATGACCTGGGTCATTTCCAAATCTGGTTAAGACAAAACGGCGCTTCCCTGTATAATGATGCAGGAACTGGCTTAGGCTATCAGGATGACCAGTTATTTGCTGAATTTTTTGCAATGGAGAAAGAATTATTAGATTATGGGGCTGTAGCACCTCTTGGCTTGAGAAGAGAATTGGTTCATACAGTTGAAGAAGATCCAATAACTGATGGCACTGCAGCAATGACAACTCAGCGCTGGAGTAATCAATTTGTAGCAATTACAGCAGCTGCAGGTGATTTTGGAGATAAATTTAAGATGACAACTGTACCATCTAAAAAAGGTGGCGAAAAAGGTTTATTTGTCAAAGCATCTCAACATTTTGCAGTTTCTAAAAATACTGAATATC
>JAXKWB010000004.1:0-7608 GCA_036172385.1 Halanaerobiales bacterium
ATATATATATATTAAATAATTAGGAGGGAATTTCGAGTATGCAAAAAAAATTAGTAGTTTTATTAACTTTATTTTTAGTGTTTTCAGTATTTTCAGCAGTAGGTGCTCAGGAAGTTAAAAATCCTGATACATTTACTTATGTAACTATTGGTGATCAGAGCACATTGGATCCACACTTTGCTTATGATACTGGTAGTTCGGAATTGATTTACCAAGTTTATGAAAATTTAATTGATTACAAAGGTTCAAGTGTTCAGGAGTTCGTACCGCTATTATCTACAGAAGTCCCAAGTTTTGAAAATGGGTTGATTTCTGAAGATGGCACAGAATATACTTTTGTAATTAGAGAAGGAGTAGAATTTAGTAATGGTAATCCTCTAACCCCAGAAGATGTTAAATACAGTTTTTTGCGTGGTATGATTATGGATCGTTCTGGTGGCCCAATCTGGATGTTATATGAGCCATTATTTGGTGCAGGTTATGCAGGCCTTTCTGATTTAACTGAAAAATTAGTTGGAGTAAAAGCCCCAAAGAAGTTAACTAATGAGCAGGCAGAGAAAGTATTAGTTGCACTTGATAAGAAAATAACTATTGATGGTAATAAAGTTACATTCCATCTGGCAGCTCCATATCCTCCATTTTTAAATATCCTAGCTCAGGGTGCTTCCTGGGGATCAATTCTGGATAAAGAATGGTCAATTGAGCAGGGTACATGGGATGGTACAGCTGCT
Organism: Halanaerobiales bacterium; assembly: GCA_036172385.1. Classification (GTDB taxonomy): domain Bacteria; phylum Bacillota; class Halanaerobiia; order Halanaerobiales; family Halanaerobiaceae; genus Halanaerobium. The sequence goes on from JAXKWB010000004.1 coordinate 732, forward strand.
GATATAGCAGTAAGCCATGATCCGGTAAAAGAGGAAGATCCACTATTTGATAAAATGATGGGTACTGGGCCATTTATTTTAACTGAATGGGTAAATGGTGACCATGTAGTATTTAGACGTAATGATAATTACTGGGAAGAGCCAGCTAACTTTGAAACAGCAATTATCAGAAATGTTGATGAATGGTCAACTCGTAAGCTAATGTTATTACGTGGAGATGCTGATATGATTTATGCTCCACCACAGTACAGACCACAGATTGAAGGAGCAGAAGGAGTAACAGTTACAACCGGTATTCCTGTACTTCAAAACATGAATATGGTATTCAACTGGGATATAACTACAAAAGGTAATAATTACATTGGCAGCGGTAAACTTGATGGTAATGGTATTCCATCTAATTTCTTTGCTGACGAACATGTGAGAAAAGCATTTAGTTATGCCTTTAACTATGATGCATTTATTGAACAGGTAAGAATGGGAGAAGCTGTTCAATTAAGAGGTCCTATTGTATCACCTCTTCTTGGCTATGATAAAAATTCTGAAGTATACAGTTTAAACTTAGAAAAAGCAGAAGAACACTTCAAGAAAGCAATTGGTGGAGAACTTTGGGAAAAAGGATTTACAATGGACTTAGTATACAACAGTGGTAATGATCCTAGAAAAACTGCTGCTGATATGCTGAAGAGCTACATTGAAAGAATTAATCCTAAATTCAACATTAATGTTCGCGGAGTACAGTGGTCAACCTATCTTGATGCATCTGTAAGAGGTATTTTACCTGCATCATTTGGTGGCTGGTTAGCTGACTTCCCAGATCCACATAACTTTGTTCAGCCTTTCTTAGATAGTGCTGGATATTATGCTGGAAGACGTGGAGAAACTTATAAAAAATGGGCAGAAGAAGTAGGTATTAATGATCTTATTGCAGAAGGTATTTCTACTACTGACACTGCCAGACGTGAGGAAATTTATACAAAATTACAGCAGATGTCAATTGATCATGCTATTGATCTCTGGATTGATCAGCCAACAGGATCTAATACAAGAAGAACCTGGGTTAAGGGCTGGTATCCAAACGCTATGCGTCCTGGTGTAGATTTCTATTCAATGGATAAAGTAGCTGAATAAATAGCTAGATAAATAATTTAATACAGAAATTAGTCAGGGAGGGAGACCTCCCTGCTAATTATGTTAGGGAAAGAATTTAATAAGTGAGTGAATTATTATTTAAGGAAGGAGAGTTATGAGTTGGTAAATTATATTATTAGACGTTTTTTAATACTTCCTTTTATACTGTTTGGAGTTACTGTACTTGTTTTTTCAATGATAATGATGCTTGGACCTTATCAGAGATTAAGTACTTATATTAATGATCCTGCACAGTTAAAAGGCGGAGATTTGGATGAGTTAGTTGCCAAATATGGTCTGGATGATCCATGGTATGAACAGTATGGTCGCTGGATGGGAGGAGTTTTACAGGGTGATTTTGGCTGGTCAGAATCGGCCGGACAGCCTGTTACAGAAGCTATTTTCAGCCGTTTTCCTGCCACACTGGAGCTGGCTTTGTTTGCTGTTATTCCAGTTGTTATGGGAGGTATTTGGCTGGGGGTACTCTCGGCGGTACATCATAATCAAAAATTTGATCATATAATTCGAATTGTTTCTACAATCGGTTGGTCATTTCCAACTTTTGTTTTTGGTTTAATGGTTTTAATGGTTTTTTATGGAATATTAGGCTGGTTTCCACCAGGAAGACTTGGAGCTGATGCAGCTGCTGTTGTTAGATCTGCAGAATTTATTCAGTATACAGGCTTAAATGTATTGGATGGAATTTTGAATTTAGAGTTTAGCGTAGTTATTGATGCACTTAGACATTTGATCGGTCCAATTGTTACTCTAGCTATTGTCTGGTGGTCATATATTTTACGTATTACACGTTCAAGCATGCTGGAAACTTTACGTAAAGATTATATTAGAACTGCAAGAGCAAAGGGTGTAGCTGAAAAATTTGTGATTAATAAACATGCAAGAAGAAATGCCTTAATTCCTGTTGTTACAGTTGCTGGACCTATGGTACTGGGACTCCTGGGAGGAGTTGTTATAGTTGAGTCTGTATTTGGCTATAGAGGTATCGGTCAGTATGCAGCTCAAGCTGCCCAACAGCTTGATTATTCGGGTATTTTAGGTGTTGCAATGTACTTTAGTTTCTTATTAATCTTAATTAATTTAATTGTAGATGTTTCTTATGCTGTAATTGACCCACGGATTAGATTGGAGTGATGGTAAGTGGAATGGAAAGAAATTTTAACTAGATTATTAAAAAATAAATTATCTTTATTTGGACTTATAATAATTTTATTTTTTGTACTTGTTGCTGTCTTTGCACCAATTTTAGCCCAGCCCAGTTCAGAAGATGAGCCTTATCAGATTCCAAGAGCCGGCTGGCAGGTTGAACCTCAGCCGCCGCGAGAGGGTTATCCTTTTGGAACTGCTCAGGGATCATATGATATTTTTTACGGTATGGTCTGGGGAACAAGAACAGCTTTTAGAATTGGTGTTATTGTAGTTGGTCTTAGTTCATTAATTGGAATTACTATTGGTACTATTTCTGCCTATTATGGTGGAAAAATAGACGAATTTTTTATGCGGATCACAGATGTTTTTATGTCTATTCCCTTTTTAGTTGCTGCGATGGTTTTAACAACTATTTTAGGTAAGGGGTTAGACAATGTTATGATTGCTTTGGTAACATTTGGCTGGATGTCCACAGCTCGTTTGATGCGGTCACAGGTTTTAGAGATCAAAAATGAAGAATTCGTTCAGGCATCAATTGCTTTAGGTGCCAAGGATCATAGAATTATTTTTAAGCATATTATTGCTAACTGTATTTTTCCTGTATTAATTCAGGCTTTTATGAAAATGGGTTCTATGGTTATAACTGCATCCGCTTTAAGTTTCTTAGGTGTGGGTGCTCCACAGGGATATGCTGACTGGGGACAGATGATCACTTTTGCTCGTGACTGGATTCTTGGCGGTCAGGGATCTGCTCTTAAGTATTGGTACACTGTTGTAATTCCAGGTGCTGCAATTATGTTTTTCAGCCTTTCCTGGAATCTCCTTGGTGATGCTTTCCGTGATATATTAGATCCAAAGCTTAATTAGATTTGTAAATAGACGCTAATAAGGTAGGTGAATTTTTTGAGTAAAGAAGCACTTGTAGAAGTTAAAAACTTAAAGACTTATTTTTATACAGAAGAAGGAGTAGTCAAAGCGGTAGATGGAGTAGATTACGAAATCTATCCTGGTGAAACCTTAGGTATTGTTGGAGAATCTGGTTGTGGAAAAAGTGTTACCTCATTGTCGATTATGAGACTGGTAGAATCTCCTCCAGGAAGAATAGAGGCAGGAGAAATTAATTTTAAGGGAACAGATTTAACTAAGTTATCTGAAAAAGAAATGCGAAAAATTAGAGGTAATGATATTTCAATGATTTTTCAGGAACCGATGACTTCCCTGAACCCTGTTTATACTGTTGGTGATCAGATTATAGAGGCAATTATGCTGCATAAGCAGGTAAACAGAAAAGAAGCCAGACGTCAGGCAATAGATATGCTGCAAAAAGTGGGGATTCCTTTACCGGAACAGAGAGTAGACGAATATCCCCATCAGTTATCTGGTGGTATGCGTCAGCGGGTTATGATCGCGATGGCGTTAAGTTGTGATCCCCAGTTATTAATTGCTGATGAGCCGACAACTGCTTTAGATGTGACAATTCAGGCACAGATTTTAGAACTTATGAACTCACTTAAAGAAAGTTACGGTATGGCAATTATGATGATTACTCATGACTTAGGAGTAATTGCTGAGGTTTCTGATAGAGTTGCAGTAATGTATGCCGGTAAGGTAGTTGAATATACAGATGTTGATACTTTATTTGATGATCCTAAACATCCATATACCTGGGGATTGATGAATTCAATTCCAAAGCTGGATAAGGATGTTGATAGACTGGAAGCTATTCCTGGTAGTGTGCCTTCTCCACTGAATTTCCCGGAGGGATGTAAGTTTAATACTCGCTGTCCTCTGGCTGAAGGTAAATGTTTTGATATAGAACCACCTTTAGAAGATACAGATGGAGGACATATGGTTCGCTGCTGGAGATATGAAGATTTAGAAGAAATTAAGAAACGTGGAGAAAGAATTTATGAGGATCGAGGTGTTCAAAAATAATGGCTGAGAATTTATTAGAAGTTAAGAATCTAAAAAAATATTTTCCAGTTAAAGCAGGAATATTTAAAAGAACAGTAGCTCATGTAAAAGCTGTTGATGATATTTCCTTTGTAGTAGAAGAAGGAGAAACACTCGGTCTAGTAGGTGAATCAGGTTGTGGTAAATCGACAACCGGGAGAACTATTTTACGACTTCTGGAGGCAACAGCTGGGGAAGTTATATTTGAAGGTAAAAATGTTATGGACCTTGATAAAAAAGAAATGCGTGCTATCAGACGTGATATGCAGATTATTTTTCAGGATCCCTATGCTTCACTTAATCCCCGGATGACTGTGGCTGACATTGTAGGTGAACCGCTTGATATCCATAATCTTGCTAAAAATAAGCAGGAAAGAAATGAAAAGGTTAAAGAAATACTTGAGAATGTAGGTCTGGGTGAAGAATATATGAACCGTTATCCACATGAGTTCAGTGGTGGGCAGCGTCAGCGGATAGGTGTAGCTAGAGCTCTGGCAGTAGATCCCAAGCTAATTATTGCCGATGAGCCTGTATCTGCTCTTGATGTATCTGTTCAGGCTCAGGTTGTTAACTTACTCCAGGATTTACAGAAAGAGTATGGATTAACCTATCTCTTTATCGCTCATGATTTGAGTGTTGTAAAGCATATTAGTGATCGAGTCGCAGTAATGTATCTGGGTAAGTTAGTGGAGTTAACAGACAAAAAAGAATTATTTGATAATCCAATGCATCCCTACACCCAATCATTATTATCTGCAATTCCAGAGGCAGATCCGAAGAAGAAAAAAGATAGAATTATTTTAGAAGGAGATGTACCTTCACCGGTAGATCCACCTTCTGGCTGTAGATTTCATCCCCGCTGTCCAAAAGCCTTTGAACCATGTCCGGTTAAAGAACCAGAGTTTAAAGAATATGGAAATGGACATTTTGCGGCCTGTCATTTATTAGATCAATAATTAAAAATTATATAGATTATTATTAATCCCTGTTTAAGGATATTTAAAATCCAGACAGGGATTTTATTTTTTTAAGAGAATAATAGTAATTGAGAAGATATATTTTCTGGAGGAATATAATTATGAAAACTAAAATTTTATTACTGACTATTTTAATCCTATTTTTATCCTTATTTTCCACCTATGCTGCCAGTTATGGTGGTAATTTAAAAATCAAGGTTGAACAAAGGCCGTTTAATTTAAACCCGATTTATGCTGCTAATGAGACTGCGCTGATGATCAACAGCCAGATATTTGACACTTTAGTAACTTATAACAGTCAGGGAGATTTAGCTGCAAATTTAGCAGAATCCTGGCAGGTAAATAAAGATTCTACAGTTTTCAACTTTGAACTAAAGAATAATGTCTTTTTTCATCCTTATAAAATTAAGGAAAGAAAAGTGTCGTTAAATGAAAGAAGTGTAACTGCAGAAGACTGGAAATGGTCATTAGAATATCTGGCTGCTGCCAGAAATAAATCACCCTATGCTGAGTTATTAGCTAAAATTAAAGGGTATGATCAGTATCGTAAGGGTGAGAGTAAAGATATTACAGGTATTAGGGTTATAGATACTTATAATCTAGAAATTGAATTAAAGCAGTCATATGCTCCTTTTATATATAATTTGGCTAAAAGTGCGGCTGTTGTAATGCCGGCAGAAGCTGTTTTAAACAATGATTTCAATTTTTCTCTAACTCCAATCGGTACAGGTCCCTTTAAATATAATAGTTTTGTTAAGAATAAAGTTACTTTACTCAAAAATAATAATTACTGGAAAAATAATTATCAGGATCAAACTACCCCCTATTTAAATCAGATTGAGATAAGTTTTGGGGAAGGAAATATTATAAAAAATAATCTGCGAGAATTTGATTTATATCAGCTTAATTCAGAGGAGTTTTCTATCTATCAACAGCAAAAAGGTAATTTCAGTAATTATAAAATTACGAAATTTGAAAACAGCTATATCTATTTTGCTGCTTTAAATTATAAAAGTAATTTACATTTGAATTCCAGTCAGATGAATTTTAAAGAAAGTATTAGAGATATTATCAATAAAAATGATTTTCCTGCAGCTTTAAATTTTAATAATCTTATTTTACCCTGGGTCAGCGGTAATAACCAACAATTGTTAGCTAAAATAAGAGAGAACTTAGCAGTAGGTGATAGTGCTACTCTGGATAGGGAGATAAATAATTTAGGCTTGACGATTAATAATTCAAAAACAGCTATTAGAATAGCTGAATATATGAAAAATCAGTTAAAATCGAAAGATATAGAACTCGAAATAAAAAAGTATAACTGGGCTGAATACTTAAAAAAGCTAAAAAACCAAAATATAGATAGTCAATTTTTTATTATGACTTCTGAATACAACAGCCGTTTTCAATTTATTTATGACAATTTTTATTCAACTTCAGCCAAAAACTATTCTGGCTATCATAATAGCAGACTGGATAATATGATAGATTATTTGAAATTAATAAATAATTCCCAGAACAGAGAAAGAGCTTATAAAATCATTACTGAAATATTGGTTAATGATAATCCATTTTTATTCCTGTTTGAGGGAGCAGATAGTTATTTGATTTCTAAAAAAATAAATAATATGAAGTTAATTAAAAATATC
>JAXKWB010000005.1:0-10845 GCA_036172385.1 Halanaerobiales bacterium
GGATTCTTTCAATTTTTTAGGATAAACTTTTCTTGGCATTGTAATTCTCCTTAGGTTTTATTGTCGTTACTCTATTATACACAGATTTTGTGCCTCACGACAACTAGCCTAACACATAGGGTTAAATTCAGTCATCGAATACAGCAGCAATCCACCTTTAAGTAAAAAGTTATCTTTATATTCTGTTAAAGATAGCCTGTATAACAATCTTTCCTGGACAAATAATTGCATCACAAGATTATAAGGGAGATTTAATTCTTTTGAAATGTTTTTAAGTCTTCCCAGCACTGAAGCTGCTAAATTTTTACTCATACCAAAACCTCCAGATATTTCGAAATTTTATCTTCTGCTGAAGTTCCCTGAGCATATGTCAACAGTTTATTTATATTCTTTTCAGGAAGCTTAAGATATTCCTTTAAACTTTCAATCAAAATGTCTTTGGGAATTTCATAACTATATCGGAAAGAGTCTGAAATACTTTTTTCAATATCATAAATTTTAATTAAATGTTGATTTACTTTAACTTTTTTTATTCCCTGATTATAATATTTTTCAGTAAAATAATAGAGGTTAATGGGAGGATAATCAACTTTATTTATTTTTTTATCATTTGGAATAGCAATTTGATATTCATGTGGTGTATAAGTTGTAAGATTATAATAAGACAAAGCTGTAGTTAAACAAATTACTCCTTCTGGAATAATTTTTGAGACATCTACCAGCTCACTTATTGAATTATATTTTTCATTATTCCATTTATATAGTCCGCGTTTAAGTTTAATAATTTTTCCACTTTCCAGTAAATCACTTAAGTACTTACGATGAATACCTGCCTCACTTATATCTTTAGTACGCGCATATCCTTTATTATTTAGAAAAATTTTTTTAATTTTTGATTTAGTTTTATTTCGCATAATAAACTCTCCTTGAACAAATTGATTGTTTCAATTAAATAAACACAGTATTTTTGTTCATGTTTTATTTAATTATACCTCTTTCAAGCTGAATAATCAACTATTTTTCAGCACCTGTTTTAAGTTGCGGATAAACACTTCATTATCTGGTTCTCGCTCAATTGCTTTTTTGAAAAATTGGGCTGCCAGCTCTTTATTGCCCAGGTTGTTATTGTAAATAGCTCCAATCTGATTGTAAACATAACCGGTCTGATCATAGTGATCGACTGCATCTCTTAAAAGCTCAACACTTCTTTGCCAGTTTTCTCTTTTCTGTTCTTCAATTGATTCCTTAAGAAGTTTAAAATACTTAAGATAATTTCCTTTCAGTTCCTCGCTGCCGCAGATCACCTCTTTTTTACTCTCATAAATCTTCTTTCCTGGTTCCAGTTCCAGCGCCTTATTGATTGCTTTTTTTGCCGCTTCCCACTTCTTTTGCAGAATATTAACTTCAGCCAGGGTGGCCCAGAGAAAATCATGTTCAGCTTCAATCTCAATTGCTTTGTTTAAATATTTTTCTCCCTCAGCCAGCTTATCCTGTCCAATCAAAGCTCCTGCCAGATTGAAATACAGCATTTCCCTGTCAACCTGCTGACTGTCTTTTAGCTCAGCCAAAATCTCTGCCGCTTCCTGATAATAACCGTCGTCTAATTTTTTGATCCCCTGTTTAAAAAGCTTTTTGTCTTTAAATTTTTTGAAGAAGTTTTTAATTTTATTCAGCATTTTATCATCCTTTAGTTAGATTTTATTTTGATTTATCTTTTTGATTAGTTCAAATAGTCTTATATTCTTATAAATTTTTTCTCTACCCAATTTCTCAGAACTTAAAAATCCTGCTTTTTCTAAAGTAGAAAGATAATTAGAAGCAGTCTTCCTGGTTACTCCCAGCCCTTCCTGAATAAATGAAATTTTTGTATAAAATTCTATAAATAATAGCTCTAATAGCTCTCTCGAATAAATTTTAGGTGTTTTAGCTTTCATATCCTCAGCTGTTTTTTCAATTAAATTATTAATTTCTTTTAATAACTTCAAACTCGCTGCTGCTGTTTCTTCAACCCCCTTTAAAATATAAATAATCCATTGATCCCAGCTGCCATTTTCCCTAACTTGTTGAAATAGAGAATAGTACTTATTTTTGTTTTCAATAATATACTTGCTCAAATATAAAATTGGACTGTTTAAAATATCTTTTAAAACTAAATATAATATATTGATAATTCGGCCTGTTCTGCCATTTCCATCATAAAAAGGATGAATAGATTCAAATTGGTAGTGAATAACTGCCATTTTAACCAGTGGATCAACTTCATCCCGATCCTCATTAATATAATTTTCTAGATTATTGAGTAAATCTATAATCCTTGCTTCTGATTCTGGTGGGGTATAAATAACTTCTCCACTCTCAGGATTTTTGAGAACTGTTCCCGGAACTTTCCTGATACCAGCATTATTATTTTCTATTATACTCTGGAGGTCTATAATCATATTAGATGTTAACATTTTTTTTTCTTTTATTAGCTCAAATCCCTGCCAGAGAGCTCTTCTATAATTCACTACTTCTTTGGCAGCCGGATTATTATAATTTTCTTTGCTCATTGCTTTAAATAATTCATCATGGGTAGTAATTATATTTTCAATTTCAGAACTATCTTTAGCTTCATTTATTATGACAGAATTTATTAGAATATTTTTATTGGGAATTGTTTCTGAAAAACCTTTTAATTCAGCTAAAGCTTTATGTGAATGAATTAACTGTTTTAAAATTTGACTCGCTTCTGGATTCAATTCTGGGGGAAGTATTTTTAAATTATTCTCAGCCATTTTCAACATCTCCTTAGCCTTATTATACAGGTAAATGAGACTGATTACAACAAAACATGAGTAAAAAAATAAAAAAATTACCCGCATCTCAGCAATGTGGGTAATGATTACAGCTATTATAAAATAACTCATTAAAAACACTTATATTTGTGAAATTATATACTTGTACCTGATAACTGGATGTTTGGTACCTGGATGTTAATAAATAAAACTAATTAAGACAAAAAGACCAATTGACACAAGTGTATGAAGAGACAGAGTACTATTGATATATAATCTTTCTTTTAGATCTTTTTCATTTATAAATAGGGGCAGAATAAATGGTGGGGGCAAAATTAAGAGACTCATTAAAGCTCTAGAGTACATCTCAGATAAAGAAAGTATATCTGTAAAAATATATTTTTCAATCAGCAGTCCAAAAGTTATAAAAAATAATAGTCTAACAAATATTATTTTAACAGAAAGTGATATATCTTCTAATTTAAAATCAATTTCATATCCAATCACAATTAAGATTAAAGGTATAGTTAAACTTGCTATTAAATCCAGACTATTAATAACAGAGTTATAGGCTATTGTTCCTTCAAAAAGTGTAACTATACCCGTGATATTAATGAATAATGCTGAAATAATAGAAATTATTACAGGGGAAGAAATAAATGATTTAAAAAGATTTTTAAATCCACTGTTCTGATTATCCTTATTTAATTTTAATAACATTGCTAACAAAACAAACCAGATATAAAATTCATGACCGATATCAACAACACCCATAAATTTAACATTATCCAGGCCGTAAATTGTTCCAAATAATGGAATACCCAGCATTCCTACCTCAAAGCCAGTAAAAACAAGTGGTAAGTAAGGGTCATCTTTATTTGAAAATGAAATAAATAATTTAGCGAGATAAAGCATAATAATATTAATTAAAAACACAATTAATACTATCCAGATAAAATTCAGCTGGATATTTAACTTCAAAAAAGAAGTAAATAAGACAGCTGGCAGGGAAAAGTTAACAATTAATTTTTTGATTTCATTAATTGTATCACTTGTTAAGAACCTGTTCTTCTTAATTAAATACCCTAAAATAAGCAAAACAAAAATTGGTACAACTTTAGGAAAAATTTCTACATAAGAAGCTGACATTTTTCTCACCTCTTTCGAAAGTTAGAAGACTAAAATAAAGAAAATGATATATGAAAACCTCACTTTTATTATAATAAAAAACAGGCTGAATTACAAAGTTGTTTTTATTTTCGAAATTATTTTACATTTTATAATATAAAGAAATTACCCACATCTAAACAATATGGGTAATCTTTACAGACATTATTCAATTATTTCTTTAACTCTGCCAACTGTACCGTCTTCCAGCATTACCTTAATTCCATGCGGATGAGTTGCAGAATTAGTGAGAATTCTTTTAACTACACCTTCTGTCAAATTTCCACTTCTCTGATCCTTTTTTTGCACAACTTTAACCTTTAAACCTTTTTTGATATTTGATCTTTTATTTCCATCCAAAGTTATCACCCCCCATTTATTTGTACCAGGTAACTTATTTGTACCAGGTACCCGAAATAGATTTCGGTACCCGGTACAAGTGAAGTTGAATACAAAGTCTTTAGTTGGATCTTCTCCAATTAAGGAACTGAATAACTGCCATCGGAATAATTATTGCCAGTGATGAAGGCAGCCAGAGAGAAGCTTCAACTGGCACAGTAGATAAAATCCCCTGCAGTGCTGGCAAATAGATTGCTGCCAGCTGAAAAATAAATCCGATTGCAACTGAAAGCCAGAGATACTTATTTTCTAAGACTGTACTGTCAAGTGCAATACCTGACTTGCGGCGGGCATTAAAGACATGTAAAAGCTGTGTAAAAGCCAGCACAGAAAAACTCAGGGTTCGACTCAATTCCAGATTGTAACCGCTGTTTAATGCCCAGATATATAAAATCATAGGTCCGGCCGCCAGAATAAGACTGTGGACTCCAACTTTCTTTTTAAAAGCTTTATCCATAATATTTCTTTCTGTAGTTGCTTTTCTCTCCATTATATTATCTTCCTCTTTTTCCCAGGCCAGAGATAGAGCAGGGAAAACATCAATTACAACATTAATCCAGAGAATCTGCATTGCAACTAAAGGCAGAGGTAGATTAAAAATAATCCCGAAGAAAATATAAATTATCTTACTTAAATTGTTTGAAAAAAGAAAGTAAATGAATTTCTGGATATTATCAAAAATAACCCTACCTTCTCTGACTGCAGTTACAATTGTGGCAAAGTCATCATCCAACAGCACCATATCAGAAGCTTCCCGGGCAACTGAAGTTCCTCGTTTTCCCATTGAAACCCCGATATCTGCTTTTTTGAGTGCAGGTGCATCATTTACTCCATCACCTGTCATGGCAGTTATTTCTTTTTCTTCACTCAAAACTTCAATAATCTGCAGCTTATTCTCTGGAGTAACCCGACTGAAAACTGAATTGCTTTTGATTAAATTTTTCAGTTGATTACCAGAGGCTTTTGATATCTCCTGACCACTGATCACATTTTCGCTGCCCTCGATCCCTACTTTTCGGGCAATCGAAGCAGCTGTATCCATCTGGTCCCCGGTGATCATTTTGGTTTTAATGCCAGCTTTTTTGGTTTCTTCTATTGCTTTTTTAACTGATTGACGAGGTGGATCAATAATTGCGGTTAGAGCGAGAAAAGTTAAACCCGACTCAATACTTTCCCGTAATTTTGATTCGGAATCCAGATTCTCTCCAGTTTTAAAAGCAACTCCCAGAATTCTTAAACCTTCTTCTCCCAGCTTCTTATTTTCGTTTTTAATTTCCTCTTTCTTATCCTGACTAAACTCCTCTATTTCTCCATCAACTAAAATTGAATCACACATCTCCAGCACTACATCCGGTGAACCTTTTAAATAAAGATGTTTTCCCGATTCTGCTGTAGAGTAAGAAACAGCCATATACATCTCGCTGGAATTAAATGGAATTTCAGCAAGCTTCTGATAACCTTCTTTCTTTAAACTTTCTTTAGAAAATCCAGCTTTTCTGCCTGCTATTAAAAGTGCTCCTTCAGTTGCTTCTCCCAGCACCTTGTATTTTCCATCTTCTTCAACTAAGTCTGCTGAAGTACAGAGTAGGGAAGCTTTAAGAGCCAGCTTTAAGTCATCAGCTTCCTTTAAATCAATCTGACTGCCGGCTGCAGAAAATTCTCCTTCTGGTTTGTAGCCGGTACCGCTGATTTCAATCTCCTGATCATTTAGAAATATTTTTCTTAAGGTCATCTGATTTTCAGTAATTGTTCCGGTTTTATCTGTACAGATTGTAGTCACTGAGCCCAGAGTTTCCACAGCTAAAAGTTCTCTAACCAGTGCCTGATGTTCAACCATTTTTTGCATACCAATAGCCAGAGTAATTGTTGCAATAATTGGCAGGCCCTCCGGTACAGCTGCAATTGCAAGTGCTATTCCGGTTTTAACCGTCTCATAAACAGGACGACCCATGACGATACCAATTACTGTTAAAATAGCAATTACCACCAGAGTGATTTTAACCAGAGATTTACCCAGTTTATCAAGTCTTTTTTCCAGTGGAGTTTTTCCTTCCTTAGTTTCATCAAGCATGGCTCCAATTTTACCAATCTCAGTCTCTTCTGCAGTAGCTGTAACAACTGCTTTTCCCTTTCCCCGGGCCACAGTTGTACCCATATAAACCATATTTTCTCTTTCCGCCAGAGTCTTATCTTCGGCAATTTCTGCCTCAGCATTTTTGCTCACACTCTCAGACTCACCAGTTAAAGAAGCCTCATTAACTGTCAAATTTTGCGAGTCAACAAGTCTGGAATCAGCAGGTATCTGATCACCTTCTTCAATAAAAATAATGTCTCCCGGGACCAGCTCTTCTGCTTCAATTTCTTTTTTGCTGCCTGAGCGGAGAACCAGCGATTTTTTGCTCAGTACATTTTTTAAAGAAGCAACAGCTTTCTGTGCCTGATATTCAGTCACAAATCCAATAATTGTATTAAAAACTATAACAGCTAAAATTGCAAACCCTTCCAGGTTATCACCAATTAAAAAGGCCAGAGCAGCTGAGACAATCAGAATAATGATAATCAAGTCTTTAATCTGATTAAACAAAATCTGCCAGAAAGAAACTCCTCTGGATTCTCGCAATTTGTTTTTTCCATATTTTTCTTTCTTTTTTTCTAATTCACCTTCCTGAAGCCCCTGGGTGAGATCTGTATTAAAATTTTCTATTATCTCATCTATTTTCTGTTTATAATAATTTTGACTCAATTTGAATCCTCCTCTAAGACAAATATATATTTAACATCGTATTAATTATATTTCTATAATAAGTAGTAATTTCCTTGTCTAAACTCATGTAAAAAAAATAAAAAGTTCCTACCTGAGAGAACTCAGAAGGAACTTTTATTTAAAATCTATCAATTTATGAAATAATATACTTGTACCTGGTACTAAAAAATAGTCCCAAAAAATATCATTTTTCCATCGACTCATCAAAAGCAAGTTCAGACGGTTTAAAATCAACATCACGAACAAACTCAAGTGCCTCTCTTGCACCATAGACCCGATCCATTCCACTGTCTTCCCATTCTACAGAAAGGGGACCGGTGTAGTTTATCTCATTGAGATCTCGTATTATCTCATCAAAATCAATGTCACCATGACCGAGAGAACGAAAATCCCAGCCGCGGCGGCGGTCACCAAAGGGAAGATGGGAAGCTAAAATGCTCTCTCTTCCATTTAAGGTTACAGCAGCATCCTTCATATGCACATGATAAATTCTTTCGCTAAAATCACGCAGAAAGAGATGTGGTGTCATCCCCTGCCAGATTAGGTGGCTGGGATCAAAATTAATTCCAAATTCAGGTCGGTGATCAAATTTATCCAGCAGCTTTTCGGTTGTATAAAAATCAAAGGCAATTTCTGTAGGATGAACTTCCAGCGCAAATTTAACATCATTTTCTTTAAAAACATCAAGAATTGGATTCCAGAGTTCAACTATCTGATCAAAACCGTCTTCGATCATCTGCTCTGTAGTCTGGGGAAAGGAGTAGAAAAACTTCCAGATGGGAGAACCGGTAAACCCGGTAACTACATTTACCCCCATGTTTCGGGCTGCCACAGCTGTCAGCTTCATCTCTTCTACCGCCCATTTTCTGATTTCTTCTGGTTTGCCAGCATATTTTTCTGGAGCAAAATTATCAAGTCGGGGATCATAGCGGGCCCCAACACACTGGCCTGCAATATGATTTCCAATTGCCCAGACTCCAAGATTATATTTATCCAGGATTTCCAGCTTTTCTGCTACATAAAGACTTTCTTCTGCCGCCTTTTTTACATCAAGATGATCTCCCCAGCAGGCAATTTCCAGTCCATCATAACCGATTTCACTCATTGTTTCAGCCAGCTTCTGAAAAGATAAATCTGCCCACTGACCGGTGAAAATAGTTACATTACGTCCCATAATTTTCACACTCCCTCATTTATTTATAGATTTCAACCCATTTTTCTTCTTTAGAACTTTTTAAAATTGCTTCCGTAATTTTAACCTCAACTGCACCCTCAGCAAAAGTAGCAAAATCATAATTAGCCGGATCTCCGCTGGCTTCCAGACATTGATAAAAATCTTTAATAGAATTTTTTAGACCCTCTGACCAACCTTCAATGTGTCCACCAGGGTAATAACAGCGCTCAGCAGCTTTTCCTTCTAAAAGAGCAGGGTCACGGACTAAATTCTGATTTGCCTGATCTCGATGACCGATAAATAATTGATTTGCATTTTCCTGAGACCAGTTTAAGCTCTTTTTGCTGCCGCTGATTTCAACAAACAAATCATTTTTGTGGCCGGCATCAACCTGAGAGACTGTAAAATTACCGGCTGTACCATCTTCTAACTCGAATAGAATAGCTGCATAGTCTTCAGTTTCGACTTCATATGTTTCATATTCTACCTCTACCTCCTGATCACTCTGAGCAAAACTCTTTATTTCTGAACGTGGTTTTTTGCGCTCTGGATGAACAATTTTGGTATTTGCAATTAATCTCGTTATTTTTTTACCAGTCAGGTACTGCAATAGGTCACAGAAATGGGAACCAATATCAGCCACCACTCGTGATTCACCACCTTTTTCTGGGTCAATACGCCAGCTGTAATCAGTATCAAAAAGCATCCAGTCCTGGAGATAATAACCGCGAACATGAAAAATATTTCCCACCTCTTCTTTCACTTTATTCTGCATTTCCTTAACTAGAGGATAGTGGCGGTAATTGTAGTTAACTCCAGCATAAATCTGACTGGATTCAAGAGTTTTTAAAAGTTCTTCTGCTTCCTCAGAATTCATAACCAGCGGTTTTTCGGAAAAGACATGAACTCCAGCTTCCATAAAAGCTTTATTTATTGGAAAGTGAAGATTGTTGGGTGTACAGTTGTGGATTACATCTAATTCTTCCTCTGCCAGCATCTCCTGATAATCGGCATAATAATTGGGAACTCCTAATTTTTCTGCAGCCTTTTTTGAAGATTCGAGGCTGCTGGCTACAACAGCTCTCACCTCAACATTGTGCAGCCGTCTCAAAGCTTCAACATGAGCTTCACCAACAAAACCTGTACCGATGATTCCAACTTTCAACTTAGCCATTAGATCACTCCCTAAATAGTTTTGATTTTGTACTGACATTTTTCTAAAAATTATTGTCTTAACATTTTCACAGTTATTAATATAATTAGATAGTTATTCGAATTAACCTTTTAATATTCTAAAAATAATTTTTTAATTAATTTACTTCTTATCAAATATCAATCAGTGAGTTGCAAATTCAATTCAAAATTCAGCTAAACTTTAAAGGAATTCTCTCTTTTTTGAACAATTAGTAAAATATGAACATAATTTAAAAAGGGAGTGATTTGATAATGAATGATTCAATTATTATGGCTATTTTGATTGACAAAAGAACTGATGCAGCTCCGGAAGTCCAGAAAATCCTGACAGAACACGGATGTATAATTAAGACACGCCTGGGAATGCACGAAAGCAGTACCTGTGCTGATGAAGGTATGATCATTTTAGATATCACTGCAAACAACACTGAGGTTGAGGCACTCGAGGAAGAGTTAAAATCTATGGAAGGTGTAAAGGTTAAAAGTATGGTACTCGATTTTGAATAATTAATTATCTATATTTAAAATAGTAAAAACACATGCTCCCTGCTGGAAAAAATTTTTCAGGACTCAATCTTTTCCTCTCAGGGAGCATTTTTTAATAATAATTTTTAAATGTCATTTACATAATAATCATCCAGCTAAATATTATTTATCAGTCAACATAATTCGACAAAATACGAGTAGTAAACGGTATCTGTACGTATCTGTACGGTACACCTTGTACAGATCAAAATCACCAGGGCAGCTGGTTCCCCTGATAATCATAGTAAATTTCCTCAAACTGATCTCGCTTCTCGATAAATAATTTATAAATTTCTGCTGCTGAGACTTCCGCCTCAATATCTGCTTTTTGATTTTTCGGTCCCAGCATATAGGTTTTTAAATAACCCGGATGAAGAGCAAAGACTTTTAACCCCTCATCCTGCAGGTCATTTTGAATTATTTTTGACTGCATATTAACTGCCGCTTTAGACATTGAATAACCATATTCTTTTTTTCGCCAGCAGTCAGCAATACTTCCTGCCTCAGATGAAATGTTAATTAAAAGCTTTTCCTCTCCTGCCAGTAATAAGTCAACTACAGAATGAGTTACTTTTAGCGGCCCAGAGAATTAACTTTATACATTTTTTCCATCACCGCAAAATCAAGTTCTCCCCGGATATCCTCAACATCAGGAGCATAAATCCCGGCATTATTAATTAAAATATCGAGAGAATCAGTTTTTTTAGATAATTCAACTGCTGCGTTCTGGATCGAACTGTCATCTGCCAGATCAAGCCCAACTAAATTTAATCTTGCCGGATATTCTTCCTCTAAATCATCAAGCCAGTTCCACTCTTCTAAATATTGGCCGGCAAAAACAGTATAAT
>JAXKWB010000006.1:0-13519 GCA_036172385.1 Halanaerobiales bacterium
AAAAAGCGCTCCTGTAGTGGTACACCCATCCCAACCAGCAGCAGATCTATACTTTTTTCATTTATTTCTGCAGTTACATTCTGCTGCAGTTCTTTATCTAAGTAGCCGTGATGATAACCAGCAATATTTAAATTAGGATGCCGTTTTTTTAATTCAGCGGCTGCTTTATCAACTATGCCTGGTTTGCTTCCTAAAAAGTAAAAGCTGCAGTCTTCGTTCTCCAGCTGAGCAAAAAGTTCTGTGATTAAATCAAAACCCGCAACTCTCTCAGGCAATTTTTGGCCCATAAGCTTTGAAGCCAGGATTACACCTGCTCCATCGGGAACTGCCAGATCTGCAGAGTTTAAAATCCTGGCCAGCTCTGCATCTTCAGCAGCTGCTGCGAGTATCTCCGAATTGGGAGTGACTATTAGTGAAGGGCCATCTTCACTAAGCAGATTTTTGACACGCTCTACCGCACCCTGCATGTCAATTCTATCAATATTTATTTCTAAAATTTTTAGTACATCTCTCAAAGTGAGACCTCCTCAAACATCAGATCAGCAAATTTTTCTGCCTCACTTTTTTTGCTCAAAACAAAATCTTTAAGTTTTTTGCGGATTGCATACCTCTCAGAATGAAGCTCTGCAATTTTTTCGTCAATCAGCTCTGCAGTGATATTTTCAAGCTTTATCACCGGCAGATAATCAAGCTCTTCCATCAGTCCTTCAATTTTGGGATCATAGCTTAAGGCTAGCGAAGGAATTTGATTTAAAAGTGCAAATATCAGGCTGTGCAGTCTGACTCCAACAAAGAGATCAAGCTGTGAAAAAGCTTTTAAGGCTTTTTCTGGCTCATGACTGAGCTCAACCAGTTCAGCTTCTGCACTTAAAAGTTCCTGCAGCTTTTGAGCAGTTTTTTCATCTGATCCTTTATGCATCGGCAGCAGCAAAAATTTGCACTTATATCTTTCTGCATAGCTGTTTAGCCCTCCAGCTAGTTCTTCGAGATAATCTGCAGACCAGGGACGAACAGAAACACCGATATTGATTTCACCTTTTATCTTCTGTCTGACCACATTTACCATATTGTAGAGGGCAAAAACGGGATCAGCTGTCAACCTAATCTCTTTTTTTACACCGATTTCTTTAAGCAGCTCCCTGGAAGCCTGATCACGCACTCCCAAAAAGTCGAATCTATTTAAGCTGAAAGCTGTCAGCCAGCGGGACCATTTTTTCTGTAGTGGTCCAACTCCCTGTGCATAATAGGCAGTTTTTAAACCCTGCAGTTTAGCAAACCAGAAAATAGCGAGATAATATGGTACAGAAAGGCTTCCCGTTACATCCTGGAGCAGACTTCCACCACCACTGATAAAAAGATCAGCCTCTGCAAAGACATGACTTATCTGAATCAGTGAATTCCTGCTGACAGCATTTACTCCATATCTGGCAGCAGTCTTTTCTGGTGAAGCCGAAAGGACTGTCAGCTTAAGCTCTTTATTCTTTTTTTTGAGCAGAGAAATCATCCCTGCAAGTACAGCTTCATCACCTAGATTTTCAAAACCATAGTAGCCGGAAATTACAATCTTTTTCATTATAGCAGCTCCAATTTCAGTCAATAATTTATATCTATATTCAAAAATTATATTATTAAAATATTTTTCCTCAGAAATCTTTATATTTTCTTTAAATAAATATATATATATATATTCTTATACGCTGATCTTTAATATCTGCTGATCTATTTAAAGCAAATTATTCTCAATATTTTTGAGCAATATTTTGGATTAAATTATTCAGCTAAAATTATCAGACTTTAATCAAAATTAAGCCAGATAATATTTTCTATATATATAATCAAGCAGTTCATAAACGAGTATAAATACAGCTCCCAGAATTAAGCCCAACCAGTAAGAGTGAAAAGTCCTCAAAATTGAAATGAGCAGAGGTGTATGCAGATGAGAAAAGGTATTCACTGCTGTAATCACACCTACTGAAGCAAGCATCAGAAGTGGATAAAAATATAATTTTTTGCGTTTAATAGCAGCCAGCCAGAGTGTTAACATAAAGAGTGGATGGCCAATCAAAAATTCTTTAAAACGAGGCCGCACATATAATGTTTTTTCGAGCAGACTGCGCACAAGCATCTCCCAGTCAGGTACAGGCAGCAGAGGAAAATTTCCTGTTCTCCCGATATAGACTACTGCGATTAAAGCCAGTCCACCTGCTAAAATAATATGTTTTACCTTTACTGCAGTTTCTAAAAATTCTGGTATTGAATTCTTAAGATTATCTCCACCTAGCTGTAAAAGATAATAGATAGAAATTAAAATTAACGGCAGCAGAAATGCTGCTTTTACCCCTCTAAACTGCTCAATTTTAAAGATGAAGTCACTTGTATTCAAGGAAGCACTAACAAAAATACCTCCCATGAAAGCTGTAAAAACAGCGGCACTAAAATTAGCTGCCAGATAAAGTGATGCCTTTAATAATCCTGCTTCTTCTTTAATTTCTTCTCCTCCAAATTGCTTATCTAAAATAAAAATAATTACAGCAAGACTTGGAATAATAACCGCTGCACCAAAGGCAGTAATCTGCCTTAAAAGAATAATCCTGCCGCTCTGCAGAAGTAAAAAGGCTGCAGCTGCGGAAAATATAAAAAAGATATTCATTAATTTAGCATAATTAAAAGCACTGAAGTAATTTAAAAGCAGTATACCGGCTGCTGTTACTCCCAGAAGTGCTGTCAGCAGGCTGAAAAGTGAACCGCTGAAATATGGAAGTGCTTCTGCATCACCTATCACAAAATTTTCAGCATTTAAATTATCTTTTAAAGAATCAAGTAGAGCTAGGTTTCTCTGCAGAAGATCATCACCATCTAAATAAGGTTTATGATAAATAACTTTTACACTTCTCTCCCTAACTGCCCGTAGATAGCGGTCAACTATCAGTTGAGGTGATGCTTTTTCTAGCTCTTCCTGCTGCATACTGTGTGTTCTTAAGATATTAAAATCAATCAGATCAGCAAGTTTTTTAGCACCAGACTGATCTGCGATAAATGCTTCGATATAACCAAAAAGCAGCTTGTTTTCTCTAATAATCTCTGCTGTCTGCTCGAGCTCAGCAGGAAAACCAGTAATTTCTTCACCATCAAAAATAAGCATATCTGGGGTAAGTAGTTCAAGATTATTTTTAAGTACAGAAAGTGAATTGAGATCATTCCCACTCCTGTATATAATATCGAGGCCTGCAGATTCAACTTCTGCAGCAAATTCTGCATCATAACCAATATTTAAATCTTTTAAACTATCGTGCCAGTTTTGAAAGTATATAAAATAAAAGTCTCCTGCTCTAAATGTTCTGGCAGCATATTCTGCCTTTAGTATAGGAGCAAGACTATCCAGCTGTTCAATTAAAGAATCAGAAAGTACCGCAAAGAGAGCTCCACCGGCAAGTCTATTTGTTTCAATATTCTCTTCTGCCAGCTCTCTACGCAGATCTTCGCCTGCAAGGGCCAGATCAATTTCTTCCAGCCGCTTTAAACTTCCTTCTTCCATAAAGTTTTCTATATTTTTTTGATAGACAGCAGCTCCACTCAGTCCGGCTTCTTTCAAATCACTGAGCTTTAGCTGAGGCTGAAGTGATTTTAGCTGCTGATATGCTTCACCATCAATTACTATTTCTACCCGATTGGAGCTGTCAATTTCACTTACCCTGACTGTCAGGCCCCACCCGGCAGCAATAAAACTGATGATAATTATTAAAGCAAGTATCTTTTTCAATATATTCACCTATTTCAATAAAAATTATATTAATTTAATGAAAAGCTTACTGCCGTGATTTATATTTCAAATATTCCTCGATAAATTCGTCTAGATAACCATCCATCACCTTATCAACATTACCTTCTTCAAAATTGGTGCGGTGATCTTTGATCATATTATAGGGATGGAAAACATAGGAGCGGATCTGACTTCCCCAGGCGATCTCTTTGTGCTCTCCACTCAATTCATCTATCTTTTCTGCCTGAGCTTCTTCTTTTAATTCGATCAGTTTTGATTTCAAAATTTTCATCGCCATCTCTTTATTTTTATGCTGTGAACGCTGATTTTGACACTGGACAACAACACCTGTTGGCTGATGGGTTATCCTTACAGCAGAATCGGTCTTATTTACATGCTGTCCACCTGCCCCACTTGCCCTGTAGGTATCAATTTTTAGGTCTTTTTCGTCAATATCAACTTCAATGTCATCATCCAGCTCCGGCATTACATCAACCGAGGCAAAAGAGGTATGTCTTCTACCTGAAGAATCAAAGGGAGAGATTCTGACGAGTCTGTGGACCCCTCTTTCTCCTTTTAAATAACCATAGGCATAATCACCTGAAATCATGAGGGTTACACTTTTTACTCCGGCCTCATCTCCAGCAGAAAAATCAAGAGTATCAATTTGGTAGCCGCTTCCTTCAGCCCAGCGAGAATACATCCTAAGCAGCATCTCTGCCCAGTCCTGAGATTCTGTTCCACCTGCACCAGGATGAATGGCCAGGATGGCATTGTGATCATCATAGGGCTCATTTAATCTGAGCTTTAATTCTAATTTCTCCAGAGCTTTTTCCAGCTCGGAAAAGGTAACTGTCAGCTCTTCCTTTAAGTTTTCATCTTCCTCTTCTGCAAGTTCCATATATACTTCTGCATCATCGAATTTCTCTTCAAGTTCAGATATTACTTTAAGCCTTTTTTTGATCTGGTCAAGCCGTCTCGACTTTCTACGGGCATTTTCTTTATCATCCCAGAATCCATTTTCGGACATTTCTACCTCTATAGACTTTTTTTCTGAGCTGAGTGCTTTCCGGTCAAAGTAAATCACTCAGTTCATCAAATCTGCTTTTTAATTCTTCAAATCTATCTTCAAAGTTATTACTCATCATTTATCATCTCCCACAACATTTTTTATATTTTTTACCACTGCCGCAGGGACAGGGATCATTGCGTCCTGGTTCTTCATCTTTAACTATAGTGTTCTGACCGATACTTCCATCACCAGATCTATTTGAGGAACCGCCTGATTTAGAAGATCCTTCAAGTGCAGATTCAGGTGACGAATAATTGAGCTGTCTGCTGTTGATCTGTTCTGCAGTAGCTTCTTTTCTTTCCCGCATTTCAACCTTGAAGGCGGTTTCTACTATGTCTTCTCTGATAGAAGCAGTTAATTCATTGAACATATCAAATGACTCAAATTTATATTCTGTCAGCGGATCTTTCTGTCCATAAGCACGAAGTCCAATTCCCTGCCGCAGTTGATCCATGTTATCAAGGTGATTCATCCACTTACGGTCGATAACCCGCAGTGAAAGGAATTTGATTATCTTATTGAAGTGATCTGAATCTATTTCTTCCCTTTTCTCCTGATAAGAAGCAAGTGAATCGAGTATAATCTCTTCTTTGATTTCTGCTTTAGATTTACCAATCAACCCTTCTTCTTTTACATTTTTGGCGAGAGCGATACCGTGCAGGTATTCGAGCATAGCCTCTAAATCCCATTCATCTGGGTGAAGATCATCAGACATGAACATCTCCAGTACATCATCCAGCAGTTTTTCGAGCATACCTGTAATTTTAGCTTCCAGCTCATCGCTTTTGAGCAGGGTTTTGCGCTGTTCATAAATTACTTCACGCTGTTTGTTGAGTATATCATCATATTCTAAGATTGCTTTTCTGATATCGAAGTTGCGTGATTCAACCTTCTGTTGGGCTCTCTCTATAGAATTAGAAATCAGCTTGTGCTCAACTGGCTGGTCTTCTTCAACACCTAGTTTATCAAGTATGCCGTTAATTTTATCTGATCCGAAGAGGCGCAGCAGATCATCTTCTAAGGAAACATAAAATTGTGATGAACCGGGGTCTCCCTGTCGACCTGAACGTCCCCGCAGCTGATTGTCAATTCTGCGGCTTTCGTGTCTTTCTGTACCAAGTACATGCAGTCCTCCGAGATCTGTTACCCCTTCTCCGAGCACGATATCTGTTCCACGACCGGCCATATTTGTCGCTATTGTAACACTTTTTTTCTGGCCTGCATCTTTGATAATATCTGCTTCACGCTCATGGTTTTTAGCATTAAGCACCTCATGGGGGACATTTTCTCTCTTCAGTTCTCTGCTTAAAGTTTCTGAGTTTTCTATGTCAGCAGTACCAACAAGCACCGGCTGGCCCTTTTTATATAGTCTTTCAATTTCTTCTATAACCCATCTATATTTTGCCTCTTTATTTGTAAAGACAAGATCAGGCATATCTTCTCTGATCATCGGTTCATTTGTCGGTACTACCACAACAGGCATATCATAAATTTTGATAAATTCTTCTTCCTCTGTTTTGGCTGTACCGGTCATTCCTGATAATTTGTTATACATTCTGAAATAGTTCTGGAGGGTAATTTTAGCAAAGGTCTGAGAACCTTTTTTAACTTCTACCCCTTCTTTGGCTTCGATCGCCTGATGAAGTCCTTCACTGTAGCGGCGGCCTTCCATCACACGACCTGTAAATTCATCAACTATTTTTACCATACCATCTTTGACAATATAATCTCTGTCTTTTTTCATCAGTGTGTGGGCCTTTAAGGCCTGATTGAGCTGATGATTTAGCTCAAAATTTTCCTGATCATAGAGATTATCAACATTCAGGCGACGCTCAGCTTTTGCTACACCTTTTTCGGTAAGTGTAACAAGCTTGTTTTTTTCATCGACCTCATAGTCTTCTTCTTTTTTTAACCTGGGAATAACTCGATTAAATTTGCGGTAATCTGAGGCTTTTTCCTGAACTGGCCCGGAAATAATGAGAGGAGTTCTTGCTTCATCAATCAAAATACTGTCGACCTCATCCAGGATGGCAAAGTGATGTTCGCGCTGTACTAAATCTTCCTCTTTATATGCCATATTATCGCGGAGGTAGTCAAAACCAAATTCGTTATTTGTACCATAGGTTATATCACAGTTATATGCTTCTCTTCTTTCGGCTGGACTCATCCCACTTAGAATAACTCCGACCGAGAGGCCGAGAAAACGATAGATCTGGCCCATCCATTCACTATCTCTTTCTGCAAGATAGTCATTAACTGTAACAACATGTACACCTTTACCTGTCAGGGCATTTAGATAGACGGGCAGGGTTGCAGCAAGTGTTTTACCCTCACCGGTTTTCATTTCTGCAATCTTTCCCTGGTGAAGGACAATACCACCCATCAGCTGAACATCATAGTGGCGGAAACCTTCTTCAGTCGATCGCTGTGCTGCCTCTCTCACTACTGCAAAAGTCTCCGGCAGTAGCTGGTCAAGTGTTTCGCCAGCTTCTTTATGTCTCTTTTTAAATTCTTCTGTCTTTGCTTTCAATTCCTGATCACTCAAAGCCTGCATTTCAGGCTCAAGTGCATTGATTTCTTCGATAAGTGGTTCTAATTTTTCAAGTTCTTTTTCATTTGGATCTTTAAAAAAGCTCTTGAGGAACTCAAACATTTATCTTCCTCCCTCTATAATATAGTTAGTGATATTGAAAATTAATCACCACTAAAAATGAATCGATTTTCAAGTCTATTTTCAGCATTAAATTATTTGTCCTCTTTCTCTTCTACAATCAAAGCTATTATATCATCTTAAACCTCAAAACTCAATCGAAAGCACTGCTGTAGAGATTAGAATTAGATTAGTTTAGAAATGAAAAATCCCGACAGATTTCAGCCTGCCGGGTTAATTATCAATCCAGAAAATCATCTTTATCTTCTTCTAATGTCCGCATGATATCAACATGTTTTTTACTAATATTAAAATATTCACCGCGCTGCCTCTCCAGCTGCAGTTTGTTCAACCTGATAGATATTTGTTTTTTTCAATAAGTCCATGGAAACCACTCCTCAAAAATATCTTATCATAAGTCTGCGGTTCTGCCGTTTAAGAGAATTACAATTTTGTAGAATAGATTTTTAAAACAGTGAAAATGATGAAGACACCGCTTAAAATTAGCAAAAACCATTCGAAATAACTATAATATCTGCTGTAAAAAGTTATTTTATTATTCAAGTCTACACGCAGATTATGATAAAGCTGATTATCTGCTGTTTTAAGATAGCGGCCTGAAGGATAAATCAAACCATCGTGGGCCTGATTACCGGTCTTAATTACTGATCGCCTTATTTCTACAGCTCTCAGTACCGCATTATTCCACATCATATTTTTCAGCACTCTATCATCTCTGTACCAGCCTTCATTTGTCTGGTTAACAATAAAGTCTGTTTCTCCTATTTTTTGCACTGCAAAATCCGTATATAGTATTTCCGAGCAGATCATCGTTTTCCAGCTTAAATTTTCGGCCCTAAAAATTTTAATCTGTTCTCCAGCTTTTAGTGAATTAAAAGAATAATGGTTAAAGGTAATCTCACTTAAAATATTTTCGAATGGAAAAATCTCGCCAAAATAGACAAGCCTGTTTTTATCATATCTAGCGATGATTTCTCCAGAGGAAGAGATCAAAAAACTGCTGTTATATTTACCCTGAGCTTCTTCCTTTACTGCCATCGAACCGATCTGCAGTGGAACATCAAAGTGAGCCGCTGTCTGCTCTAAAAACTCTTCTCTGCGGCTGTCTTGAGTAATATCAAAGGTGATATTTGTCTCTGGAGCAAAGATAACTCTGCTTTGCTGCAGTTCAGCTGCAGCAGCAAGCGTTTTTTCTGTATTACTGTTGATATTATTGCTGCGCCATTTTTCCTGCTGAGGAATATCGGTTGTGATAATTCCCAGTTCAGCTTCTTCAGTTATTACTGGAGTTATGTATTGACTTAAAAATTGGGGCAGGAACGTTCCCGAATCAACCAAAGTATTCGCAGCACTATCTGCTTGGTTCTCCATCACCAGTGGAGAAGGTGACTGATATTTGAGCAAAGCATATTCTCCATAGCTAAAAATTAGGAGGAAAAACAGCAGTAGAGCTGTTATGTAAAGATATTTTCCTTTTCGCTTGAATAATATTTGATAGAACAGTGAGTTAACAAGAACCAGCAGAAATGTAAGAAGCCAGATCCCTCCTAAATCAGCCAGCTGGATGAATCTCAGAAATTCAGCTTGAGATTCAGCTAAATGGCCGATCGTAAAAAAGTGCAGCAGTTTATACCTTAAAAAAGCAAAAATCAACCAGGCAGCAGAAAAATAGAGCGGCTTTAGCTCAGCAAATGCCAAAAAGTAGAGCTTGAAAAAGACTGCATAAATCAAAGCGAGCAGTGAAAAAAGCAGGAGAAGTATCATAAAGATGATAAAAAAATTAAGATTGGTATATAGATAAATGGAATGATATATAAATTTTGCCGATAAAGCAGTGTAAAAAAGTCCGAAAACCCAGCCTTTAAAAAAGATTCGGTTGTTCGAGATATAGCTTTTCATATCAAAAAAAAGGGAAAGCAAGTCCTTTTCCCTAGAAGATAACCTCAGCTTCTGCCGTGTAGCAAGGCTCTGCTCAAAAACAAAAAAGAGGGGCAGAAATCCAATCCAGGAAAACAGATATAAGCTGGGAAAATAATTGGCTGTATTCAACAAACAGGCTGATAATATTATTAATAAATAGCTCATCTAATTGCTCCTCTTAATGTTTTTGGTACCAGGTAGATAAGGCTTTTTGTATATATTTGTACCTACAAATATATACAAATCTCGCACCTATAACTCCATTCTAATCTGAACATTACCTTCAGCTGTATAGCCTTCTCCACCTTCACTCAGATCAAATACGGCCCTATCACTCTTGATCCAGTCATCATCTTTTTCTATTTCTACATTACCGCTCAGTTCAAGTTTTTCAGTGCTGCCATCATATTCAGCATTATCTCCTTTAAATATCTGCTGATCATAATCAATGACAACTTCCTTTTCAGCAGTAAATGAACTGTTCTCTCCATAAATCTTTAAATATCCGCTTTTTAATATCATAGTTTTATTTTCAGCAGAGAGCTTATAGTTAAGCCTCACATTCTCTTCGAAAACATATTCATCAGCCTTTAAAAAAGCTGTTAAAATATCAGAGCTAACACTGCCATCTGGATATTCCAGCTCAATATTATCTTCCAAAAACATCTTCTGTTCTTCTCTAAAAAGTTCGCCCCGTTCCGATTTAATTACTGTATCTTCACGCCGAATTTCTATACCTCCACTGAGCAGTGTTTTATCTTCTTGATAATCAAGACTCTCTGCATTTATGTAAACAGTCTGCTGCTCAGCTTCAGCTGTACCTTCTTCCTGGGCAGAAGCAGCACAGGAAATCACTGCCAATAATATTATTAGAATACTGATTACTATTAAAGTTTTTTTAAACATAGTTTCCTCCTTAATCTTCTTCCAGCATTTCTTCTATACCCAGATCGAATAAAAGGTCATCCTCTGTTCTGCTGAATCCGATCTTCTGGGCTGGAAAGAGATTGATTGAATACTGAATTGTATATTCTCCTTCGATATAGTCATAGCTGAAGGCCAGTTCTCGACAGTGAAAATTCTTTTTAAGCTGGATATTTGCTTCTCTGATGCTGTCTTTATAATCATAATTAAGGCTCAAATTACTTTCCAGGTACCAGCCGTAATCGCCCTCAAGCTGATAGATAAACTGATTATCAAGCCTTTCCAGATAAGAATCATTTACATCATACTGCAGACCTAATTTGTGGACAAAGCGTTTTTGGTCATCATAGATACTTTTAATGATCAGATTTTCCGAAAAAAGATTATCATTTAAATCATATTCTGTACCCAGGCTGAGCTTCCAGTGCTCAAGTGGAAAATAATCGATAAATGTCCTCAGTGGTTCATATTCTTGCTCCAGAAAGTCATAGCCAGAATTAATATCTAGATCAAATTTTCTGCTCAAATTATAGCGCAGACTACTTTCCAATAGCTGCTTTTCTTCTCCCTGATCAAAGGCAAAGGGACTCTCATACCAATATTCATCATATTGATAGTAGTTAACAATTTGTAAATTTTTAAAAAAATTATTTATCAGTCTGAAATCATTTTCTAAAATATAGTGGTTCTGAAAAAAATTCTTATCCTTTTCTCGATAAGAATTTGCATAAAAAGTATGGTTGTGGTACAGATAATTCCTTTTGAATAAAGAAAAGCTGTCCCTATAATTTACCTCACCCCGCAGCCGATGGGCATCTGTTCCACTTCTGTCTTCATAATAGTTTCCGTAGCTTGCTGAATAGTCAAAGTTTCCTGCTGGAAAATAATCAATTTTGAGTTCCGGCTCTCTAGAAAACACCACTTTATCCTCATCCTCTTCTGAAAAACCAGGCGCATATCGCTCCCATGAAATTTCCACCGCTGTATTCCGATAGCGCTTATTTAAAGAGACTTCCCCTCCCTGTCTATCCAGAAGATCCTCCCCGGGCTCATCTTTTTCTCCATCATAATAATTTAAGTCAAGATTCCAACTGTTGGCAAATGTATAGCTAAAATCAAGCCTCCAATTTTCTTCCTTGGAGAGTCCATCTTCGGGGTCCCTCTCTAAATCAATGTCATAATTAAACCTATAATTCAACCCGCCCAGTATCTCATCTCGTTGATAAAATTTAAAATTGTAATCTTCATCATCTCTGTAGTCAGAATCGAAATAATTTACTCCATCATAATCAAGCTTGCTGTATGTATAGCGGTCATCAGTACTGCTGTTCAACGACAGGAAGGACTCGATTTCCTCTTTATCATCATAATCCTGATAACGATAAGAAAATTCTTCATCCCAATTCTCAGCTGAATATTGATGAAATAATTCTGCTTCCCAGTTGAAAAGTCCATAAAGGTCAGTTTTGTTCTGCTGAGTATAATAGTAGAGATATGCCTGTTGATTATCACTATTAAGAAAATATTGTTTTATACCACCTGCACTACCTGAGATTGTGTAGTGGTCTAAATATAGATTTCCGGGCAGATCAAATCTGTTATTATAGAAATACTTTGTTTTTACAAACCAGCCTCTACGCTCATGGTAACCAAATGAGGGGAAAAAATTCTGCTGTTCACGGTCAAGTGAGATATATAAATAGGGCCAGTAAAAAAGCGGGAGCCTGCCGTTCAACTCCCTGAAGCTGACACTATACATTTCCAAATAATCTCCGGGATAAATATTTACCTTTTTGGCATTGAAAAAATAGTGGGGGCTTTCAAAATCACAGCCGGAGATAACCCCTGGCCTGAGCTTGACCTCTTCTGCCCGGCTGCTTAGTTCACTTTCTTTATCGGCATCCTCTTCTAGAATTATATTGATATTATCTGATTTAACATAGAATTTTCCATAATTACCGCTGATATTACCACTGATCTCAAGCAGATTTTCTGATTGATTGTAAATCAGATTTTTAGCCTCCAAATTCATAACTTCGGCCTTAACACTAAAGGGTGAAATAATTAAAAAAAATATCAGAAAACAGAATGCAAAAACTGAAGAAAATCTATTGATTATTTTCTGGCATGACTCCCTCCAAATCAAGAGCATGATACCGATAATAAAAAATATTAGATTTGGAAGCCAGGCTGCTGTGATCGGTGATAAAACTTCATTTCTGCCAAATGATCTGCTGAAAGAAAGGATAACATAATAGAAAAAGATTATGAAAACAGTTAAAATTAGATTCCAGATCCTGCTCTCTTTACCGCTCAAACTAAGAGGAACACTGATCAATATAAAGATGAGGGCGGTAAATGGTTCCGCCAATTTAAGATGATAATCAACAAGCAGGGAATTGACCTTGATTCCACTGTCCTGAAAAAGTTTGATCCGCGAGGAAAGCTCCTTTCTGCTCATCTCTGAAGTTGTTTTCTGAGTTCCCGAAATCTCCCGTATATCTTCAGCTAATTGAATTTGCATGTTGTCGAACCGACTCTGCAGAATGATTTTTCCATTTTCATTATACTGATGAATAATTCCCTGATTTAAAATCCAGATATTTTCTTCAATACTACCTTCTTCTGCTGTAATTACCTCAGGAAAGTTTTCTGATTCTTTTAAATTATATATGACAATATCATGCAGCTCTTCTCTCTGCTGATCATAACTTTTTACATAAAAAAGTCTGCCTTGAGGGCCTTTAAAAAACACCTCTTCTTCTGGATCAGGAACAGCTTCTTTTAGTATTGTCTCCCTCACTATATTGCGTGATCTGTGGTTGGCCCAAGGTACAATATTTTCATTTAGAAAAAATGTCAGACCGCTGATCAAAAGACCGAGTATAAAAAGAGGAATCATCAGACGGTAGATGCTTATCCCACCCATTCTTAAAGCAGTTATCTCATTTTCTCTGTTCAAACGGCCGACCGCTGTCATTGCTGCAAATAAAACTGCAATCGGAAATGTTTCTACAATTACCCCAGGCAGCCTGTAAAACAGCAGCTGGGCCACTAACTTTACAGGCACTTCCTTTACAATAATCAAATCAGCCAGCTGAAAAAAATAATTGCCGACCAAAATGATAGTTATTATAAATACACCCATTATAAAGGGGTAAGCTACTTCTTT
>JAXKWB010000007.1:0-5721 GCA_036172385.1 Halanaerobiales bacterium
GATTTAATGGTGATTAAGGAAGATACCTCAATAATTAAAACAATCAGAGATATGAAAAAATATGACTATGATCAAATTCCAGTGGTAGATCAAAAGGGAAAGTATATTGAATTGTTGACCACAAATACAATTATTAGATGGATGGGGGATTTAAAGTCAGATCAGCATAGTAATCTGATTATTGAGGATGCGCAGATCAAAGAAGTTGTAAAATATGCAGAGGAAGATGAAGTTTGTGAGTTTATTTCTAAAGACAGCAAACTTGATACTTTAATTGATAAGCATGAGTCAATAATTAAAGCAGGGAATAAAATTGATGCCTTTTTGATAACTGAAAACGGGAACAAAGAG
This sequence comes from Halanaerobiales bacterium, assembly GCA_036172385.1. GTDB lineage: Bacteria > Bacillota > Halanaerobiia > Halanaerobiales > Halanaerobiaceae > Halanaerobium. The sequence continues at coordinate 352 of JAXKWB010000007.1, forward strand.
GAAGTGCTGCAGGGAATTATAACTGATTGGGAAATACCAGAAATTTATAATAAGTTGAGTATTTGACCTAAAGATATAGACAATGGGTATTAAAATAGAGATATAGTAGTTACCAAAAAAATACTTTAGTAGAAATATAAATTATCTAGAAAAGTAATGGTATTGATAATGCTATAAGGGATGGCATCGAGATGGGATGGGCAATCCTCCAGATCCAGAACTAGATCCAGAACCAGATCCAGAACCAGATCCAGAACCAGCTCCAACTCTAAAACCAGAACCAAAAAAATGGTAATAATCTAATTGTTCGAGAATATTGTTTACTTCCTAAATCGTTTTATGTTACAATAAAACTGTGATTTATACATTCTCAAACGCTAGCTATAGAAAATAATTATTAAATAAAAATAAGGAGAGTTCAAATGAAAAAGATTAAACTCGATATGAAAAAATATGCAGCTATTTCTCGACAGGCAGCAGCCGAGGGATGTGTACTGCTTAGAAACGAGGAGCAGGCACTGCCAATAAAAAGAGGAGAAAAGATATCTGTTTTTGGTAGAATTCAATTTGATTATTACAAAAGTGGTACTGGTTCTGGCGGACTGGTTAATACCGAATATGTTGTGGGTATTTTAGATGCTCTAAAGGCAAACGATGAGATTGCTCTTAACCAGGAGTTAATTACTACATATGAAGATTGGTTGGAAGATAATCCTTTTAATCATGGCGAGGGTTGGGCTCAGGAACCCTGGAGTCAGCAGGAGATGCCGGTCAGTGCTGAACTGGCGAAAAAGTCAGCAGCAGAATCAGATCTGGCCGTCATAATTTTAGGTAGGACTGCTGGAGAAGATAGAGATAACTCTGCCACTAAAGTAAGTTATCTGCTGACAGATGCTGAAGAAGAGATGCTGGCAGAGGTAACTAAAGCCTTTGATAGAGTGGCTGTAGTATTAAATGTAGGGAATATAATTGATATGAAATGGGTGGATAAATATCAGCCCGGGGCAGTGCTTTATGCCTGGCATGGAGGAATGGAAGGTGGGAATGGAACTGTAGATGTTCTGTCCGGAAAGGTAAATCCTTCTGGAAAGCTAAGTGATACCATTGCCTATGACATTGAAGATTATCCTTCGATGGATGATTTCGGTAATAAAGACACTTTAATTTACAAGGAAGATATTTATGTTGGTTACAGATATTTTGAAACAGCAGCTAAAGACAGAGTTATCTATCCTTTTGGTTATGGTCTGTCCTATACAGAATTCGAGATGGACATTCTTTCTTTTGCTGAAGAAAAAGATTCACTTAGTGTAGAAGTTGAGGTAAAAAACACTGGTAATCAAGCCGGAAAAGAAGTAGTACAGGTCTATGCCAGTAAACCTTTAGGTCAACTTGGTAAAGCTGCTCGAACTTTAGAAGCCTTTGCTAAAACTAAATTACTGGACCCCGGTGAAAGTCAGACAATAAGCTTGAACTTTCCTAAAAAGCAGCTGGCCTCCTATGATGACAGCGGCATAACCGGCTATAAATCTTCCTATGTTTTAGAAGCAGGTGAGTATAATATTTATGCTGGCAGTGATGTGCGCAATACTGAACTGGCCGGTAATTTTGAAATTGATACACTGCAGGTTATAGAAGAACTTGAGGAAGCATGTGCTCCGGTCGAATCTTTTGAACGCTTAAAGGTTAAGCCAGATGGGAAAATGGCTAAAGAAGAAGTCCCCCGGAGAACTGTAGATCTGGAGAGGCGGATAGCTGCTAATCGTCCGGAAGCAATTTCTTATACAGGAGACCAGGGAATTAAGCTGAAAGATGTTTATCAGAATCAGGCTTCTTTAGAAGACTTTATCGCTCAGTTGAGCGACGAGGATCTGGCCTGTCTGATCCGGGGTGAAGGAATGAATTCTCCCAGAGTAACTCCTGGTACTGCTGCAGCTTTTGGCGGTGTGAGTGAAAATCTTGTGGACTTTGGAATTCCTGCTGCCTCTGCTGCTGATGGACCTTCTGGAATTAGAATGGACTGCGGTACAACTGCTTTCAGTCTGCCGAACGGGACATCTTTAGCCTGTACTTTTAATTTAGATTTAGTAGAGGCGCTATTTGATCTGATGGGGCAGGAGCTTTTGGCAAATCAAATTGAAACTCTGCTGGGACCGGGAATGAATATCCACCGGACACCTTTAAACGGACGGAACTTTGAATACTTTTCCGAAGACCCACTTTTGACCGGTAAAATGGCCGCAGTCCAGCTTAAGGCCATGAATAAATATAAGGTTACCGGAACCGTTAAACATTATGTAGCCAACAATCAGGAAGCTCACCGTCATGATGTAAATGCAGTTGTATCTGAAAGAGCCTTAAGAGAAATTTATCTTAGAGGCTTTGAAATTGCAGTCAAAGAAGGTGGAGCAGCATCCATTATGTCTACTTATGGTGGTTTAAATGGAATCTGGACAGCCGGCAACTATGATCTTCTGACTACGATTTTAAGAAATGAATGGGGTTATGAGGGGATTGTAATGACTGACTGGTGGGCCAAAATTAATGAAGAAGGTAAAAAAGCCAGAAAAGGAAATACTATTCCGATGGTTCGAGCTCAGAATGATTTATACATGGTTAATGAGAACCCGGAAAAAAATAGTGCTGATGATAATACTTTAGAAGGCTTGAAAGAAGGAAAAATCACCAGAGGGGAACTGCAGCGGAATGCAGCTAATATCTTGAAATTTATAATGGACTCAGCAGTGATGGAAAGACATCTTAGTGGTCCAGAGGAAGAATCAGCTGCAGCAGAGAGTAGTGATGAGCCAGGAAATGTAATGGAATATTATGATCTGGCTGAGGTAGAAGCTATTGATCTTTCAGATGTAAATACCGCAAAGGGAGAATCAGTGGTCTTTGGCATAATTAGAGATAAAAAGGGAATTTATAAGCTGAAGCTTGAAATGAAAGCCAGGGGAGGAGAACATGCTCAAATTCCTGTCTCCTTATTTGTCAATAACAAATTAGATTCAACCATTACTTTAAATGGTACTGGAGAATGGAAGACAGTAGAAAAAGAGATAAATCTCTGGAGTAAAAACAATTATATCAAACTTTATTTTGCTCAAAGCGGAATGACACTTGGTAAAATGACTTTTGAATTTGAAAAAGAAGTTGAGTCAGATTAGATTTAAAGTTAAAAAGTAAAATATTATATTATTAAGAAATAAGGGCACCTGCTAAAAACAGGTGCCTTCATATTTTAAGCTTAGACATTTCCCATATGAATATATTTGAGCCCGGCTTTTTCTCCGATGGATTTTGCCGTTTTAATTGTGTCTATTGGAGTTCGGGGTTTATCCTGCATTTCCCACCCTGGATAAAAACGACTTACATGCCAGGGAACTTCGCTGCCTAATTCTTCTGCAATAAATTGAGCTATTTCTTCTAACTGCTCTTTTTTATCATTTAAATCTGGTATGACAAGAGTGGTTACCTCGAGGTGGACTCCAGCCTGATAAAGATACTTCAGATTTTCTTTAATCGGTTCTAAGCGAGACCCTGTGTATTTTTTATATAATTCCGCTGGTCCTTTATAATCAATATTTGCTGCATCAAGATAAGGAATTATCTCATCCAGAGTTTCTTTAGTCATATATCCGTTGCTCACCCAGACATTTTTAAGTCCCTTTTTATGAGCAATCTTCATAGTGTCCAGCGCATATTTCAGGAAAATTGTTGGTTCAGTATAGGTATAAGCTATTGACTTACAATTGTTATTCAGTGCCTGCTCAACCACATCTTCTGGAGGTAGGTTTCTACCATTTACAGCGTTATCTGGCTCTGGACTCTGAGATATTCTCCAGTTCTGGCACCAGCTGCACTTCATATTACAACCTTCAGTACCGATTGAAAAGGCCTTTGTATTTGGCAGAAAGTGATAGAGGGGTTTTTTCTCAATTGGATCAATATTAGCAGCAACTGTCTTCCCGTAATTAAGGGCATAAAGTGTTCCTTCTTGATTTTCTCTTACTCGACAGAGACCTCTATTTCCTTCTTTGATCACACATCTGTGGCTGCAGACAGCACATTTAACCTTCTGGTCATCCAATTTCTCATAAAGCATTGCTTCTTTCATATTTATTGACCCTCCTCGGGGCAAGCCCTCGAGGATTCCTGCTTATTAGAAGTGGTAACCCACCATCTCCACAGGCTTAAAATCCCGTAAGTCCTACGGTATATCCTCTAGCTTGCCTTTTGTATTTTTAATCCTTAATTTAAAATATTTATATTGGCTTTAATATCTCTGTATTGTCTTCTCTTTTCTCGGGGCAAACCCGCGAGGTTTGCGAGCAGACTTTCATTCTATCACATAATTATTTTATCAAAGATTTAATCAAATTACTAGATTCTGAGGTTGCAGTGTTTCTTAAAGATTTATGCTTATTGTATAAAAAGATTAGCAAGCCTTAATTTAATCTATTTACGAATATTAAAAACTCCTGTTTGCGACATAAGGCTGTCACACCCCTCTGTTATGCTTTAGATAGAACAGCAAAGATAAAAAAGATATAAATTTCAATTAATTATTAAAAAGTGAATAATAATTCAAGGGGGCTTCAAAATAGAACACTACTTTGATATTTTAGACAGGATTGAACTCGAAAAAGGACGGCTGACAAATTACCTTTATATTCAGCAGAGGCTGGGTGGCGAACCGGTAATAATTGCCTATCCTGAGTCTAAAAAAGCAGACTATAAGCAGTTAATAAAGAAAATAAACGATAATGGGTTGGATTACAATTCTAGCGATAGTGGCTCAGAAAATATTATTAGTACTTTCTTAAATTATGATGATGTAGATAATTATTTAAAGCATGTTAAATTGGATGGAAGTGAAGAATCATATCTTCAGTTTGTTTTTTACTAAATGGGGAGGTTTTATAGAAGCAAAATATCAAGTTAAAAAGATTTTTCCTCATAAAATTATAGAAAGAGAAACTGAGACTTTGATTAAATATGATTGCGGTTTTGTTTATTAATTTTTTTAAATTCATATTTTCTTCATAATTTACTCTTATAATTAACTTAGAATCAAAAAGAAACGAAAAATTTTATTTAGGAGTGAATTTAAAAATGAAAAAATTATTAAGAGTTTTACTAATAGCAGCTTTATTATTATCTTTAGGTGCAGGTGCTACTTTGGCTCAGGGGCCTGGTAATGCAGTTCACAGTCCAAAAGATATTGTAAATGACTATCCAGTATCTGAACTCAGCGAAAAACAGATAGCAGATTTAGAAGAAGTAATGGTAGATGCTCCGGAAGATTTTAAAGCTGTTTATGCTAATCTGAAAGCAGGAAGTGAAAATCATTTAGCAGCATTTGAT
>JAXKWB010000008.1:0-31775 GCA_036172385.1 Halanaerobiales bacterium
TGAGACAGTCAAAAAGGGGTTTGCTTTTAACCGAAAAAGAAGATGAAATTGCCAGAACACTATTTTACCGCCGGGTACAGACAAAAAATATGTGGGAAGAAGTTGAGATGTTAGAAAGCAACTCACAACTAGTTGCTGAACAGGATAAATCTGAAATACCCTTCTCTGCTTTTATTTCCAGTAAAAATGAAGAAGACTACTGGCAGGAAAGTATAATTTCTTATGTAGAAGCAACCAATGGTTAATCCTATCTGCTGGATGCTGACCACTATATTCACCTTGATTATCCCGACTTGATTGCAGAAAAGAGTAAGAAATTATTGAAAAAGCAGTTAGAGATTAAAGTTTATCCGAAATGTGTATAAAAATCTTATTGGATTTAATTTAAAATTATATCCTCTTTTTGCGATATTTTGCTCTAAAAAACTGGAAATGTGAGTGTTTTACTTATATAATAAGTTTAAGAATGGAGGGATAATTAATGAACAAAAAAATATCAATATTTTTAATAGCTGCTCTGATAGTAGGTGGGCTTTCCTTTTTCTTTCTCCAGTCACCCGGAAATTCAGTAGCCTCTGCAGAAGTAGGTACCGAAATAGGTATGCAGGCTCCAGATTTTACTTTAACAAATATGAATGATCAGGAAGTTAATCTAAGTGACTACCGGGGGCGGAAAGTTTTTCTTAACTTCTGGGCCAGCTGGTGTCCTCCCTGCAGACAAGAAATGCCGGATATACAGAAACTCCATGAGGAATATGGAGATGAGGTTGTAATCCTGGCAGTAAATGTTGGTGAAAGTAAATCTACAGCAGCTAATTTTATGATGGAAAATGGACTTGATTTTACTGTGCTCTTAGATACTAATAAAAGCACAGCTCAAAATTATTTAGTTAGAGGAATCCCGACCAGTTATTTTCTGGACCAGAATGGTATAATTCAGGAAAAAGTTGTAGGTGCAATTAGTTATCAAAGAATGTTAGGTTTAAATAAAATAGAAGAATAAAAAATGCCACATGCGGATTGAATAAATCTACATGTGGCGTTTATTTTTACTTTGCTTTTAACTGCTAAAATGATCAGCTAACCAACCTTAAAAATCAGCATTCCTGGCATATTTTTCATCAGATGGCAGGGGTGAAATAGTAACATAAAGTACTAAATCTTCACCACCAGTATTGTGGATCGACATAGTTTCCGGACCATCAATTTTAGTTAAATCTTTTTCCTGAATATTAAAGGACTTATCATCGACAATTAATCTGGCCATACCGCTGATCACCTGCAGCAGTACTGTAGACTCAAAATGAGTATGATCAGGCAGTGATTCACCCGGTGCTATATTTAAGACAAAGGCCAGTGTGTTTTTATCAGAATAAATAACTCTTTTGGCTACACTTTTTTCGGGAACTGAAGTATAATCGGCTAAATTAAATTTTTCCATAATTAACACTCCTTTTCTTTAATATTTCATTTCAAATTATCAATCTTCTGAAACAAATTGTTAAACAATTAATCAAAATTAGCATTTGTTTTTGTTAAACTAATTATATCAGTTATTAATTCAAATTAAAAATAATTATTAGTTACCGTTATTAAAATTTAGAACTCTAGAATATTAAGATATTCGAATATATAATTTTCAAAAATAAATTTAATAAAATTATCTTAGGGGGGAGGAAAAAATGGATAATAATAAGATGGGTTTAAACGAAACATGGAGTATGGCTGTTGGCGGAATGATAGGGGGAGGTATCTTCTCTGTTCTGGGAGTGATTATTGCTACTGCTGGTAATCTGGCCTGGTTAAGTTTTTTAATTGCTGGTTTAATTGCCCTGGCCACAGGAATTAGCTATTCCAGACTAACAAATAAATTTGAAGAAGGTGGGGGAGCATTTACTTATATCAAAGATATTAACCATGAGGGTTTAGCCGGTGGACTTTCCTGGCTTTTAATTATAGGATATATCCTTACTCTTTCAGTTTATGCATTTACCTTTGGTCAGTATTTAGAACAGCTATTAAATTTTGGTCCCTGGTTCCCCAGACTTGTTTCTATTTCTATTATTCTCATCTTTATGTACTTTAATCTGAGAGGTGTGAGTGATGCATCTCATTTAGAAGTTTTTATAGTCTGGGCCAAGCTTGCCATTTTAATAGCAATTGCCGGAGTGGGATTGTCGAATTTTAATCTAGATATGTTTAACAGTCCACCAATGAGATCAGGTGGGACTTTTGTTAATGCTATTATTGGGGCCTCAACAATTTTTATGGCTTATGAAGGATTTCAGCTGATAACTTATGACTATAATGAAATAAAAGATCCTGATAATACAATTTACAAAGCTGAAATGCTGGCAGTTATTTCCGTTATTATTGTCTACATTATAGTTACACTGGGAACGATTAATCTGGTCAGTTATCAAACAATCATTGAAGAAAAAGAGGTTGTTCTGGCAATAGCCGGAAAAAATATTCTGGGGACAGCTGGACTAATAATTGCTTCAATTGCGGCTCTGTTTTCAACTGGTTCTGCAATCAACTCGACTATCTTTGCTACATCAAGACTGGCTATTAAGGTAGCTGACGATGGAGAACTGCCTTCATTTCTGGTACACAAAAATAAGGCTGGTATTCCTGATAGATCAATCTATATTATAGGAGGAGTCGGATCTCTACTTGCAGCTTTTGGGAATCTTTCTTCCCTGGTAGAGGCAGCCAGTTTTATCTTCTTAGTTACTTTCGCAATTGTCAATTTTGTAGCCTTTAAAGAGATTGCTAAAACTAAGATTATCTCTTTTTTAGGCGGGGCTGGAGCAGCACTTGCTTCAGTTTTATTATTCATTCGATTTTTACAGAGGGATCTAAAAGTAATTTTAGCCCTGTCTATTTTACTAATCCTGGCAACTTTAGGAAGAAAGTTTATTTACAGCCATAATTCTTAACTGAATATCTATAAATAACTTAAAATAGGAAATATCATTTTTTCAACAAATTACCAGAATAATTTATTAGAGATTAAAAATAAAAAAGCGGTTTCAGCTCAGTAAAAAGAGCTTTAACCGCTTAAAAAATATTATTACCTTTTTAAAATCATTTGAAGCTTGAATAACTGTTAGTGAACAATAAAATAGAAAACAAATACTATCCCCAATACATATACTAACCAGTGTACATCTTTTCCTTTACCAGTAAAGAGCTTAACTAATGGATAAACGATAAATCCAAGTGCAATACCATTAGAGATTGAGTAGGTTAAAGGCATAGCAATCATCGCTATAAAAGCAGGCAGGATTTCAGTAAAGTCATCCCAGTCCAGCTTTGTAATATTGGTCATCATCATGGTACCAACCACAATTAAAGCTGGTGCAGTTGCAGCTCCAGGAACTATTCCAATTAAAGGTCTAAAGAATAATGCCAGGAAGAAAAGAATGGAAACTACTATTCCAGTTAGCCCTGTACGACCACCTTCAGCTACACCAGAAGCAGACTCAACATATGTTGTTACTGTACTTGTACCGAATAAAGCACCACCAGTAGTACCAATCGCATCAGCTAAAAGTGCCCGGCTTGCTTTTGGTAAATCTCCGTTCTCATCTAAGTAACCAGCCTGCTGACTTACACCAACTAAAGTCCCGGCTGTATCAAACATATCTACAAAGAGGAATGAAAGTAAAACTCCAAACATTCCCATACTTAAAGCTGAGCCAATATCTAACTGAAATAAAACTTTTGACCAGTCAGCCATCTGCGGCATTGCAACTACTCCACTAAAAGCAGGAGTCACACCATTGATCCAGCCAAAAGCTGTAGATGCCAGGATCCCCCAGAGCAGAGCACCTTTTACCCTTTTTGCATGTAAAATACCTGTTACAATCAGACCAAATAAAGCGACCAGACCAGGTCCTGTTAAAACACTACCCATTGAGACTAATGTTGCCTGATCTGCTACAACTATACCTGCATTCTGCAGACCGATAAAAGCAATAAATAAACCGATACCAGTACTGATACCTGTTTTTAGAGCCATTGGAATACTGTTTACAATCATTTCTCTAACAGGGGTCACACTCAAAATAATAAAGATAATACCTTCCAGGAATATAATTCCCAGTGCCGCCTGCCAGGTAACTCCCATCCCAATAACTACAGAATAGGCAAAAAATGCATTTAGTCCCATTCCAGAAGCCAGGGCAAAGGGATAATTTGTTAAAAATGCCATGGCCAGTGTACCTAAAATTGCACCCATGATAGTAGCAATAAATACTCCATCAAAAGGCATTCCTGCAGCACTTAAAATATTCGGATTAACAAAAATAATATAAGCCATTGTCATAAAAGTAGTGAAACCGGCAATAACCTCAGTCTTCACATCAGTATTGTTTTCTTTTAACTTAAATAAATTTTCTAAAGTTCCATTATTATTACTCATTAATTAAATACCCTCCTTATTTTTTATCTAGATATCTAAAGCTGAATTAAAGTTTTCACCGCCCTTCGTAACATAATTCTGATCTATCAAAAACAAAAAACCCGCGAAAATAGATACCTCAACTAAGAGGAATCTACCTTCACGGGCTATATCCGCAAGATAAAACATGTACTCCATGTATAAATTAGCTCCACTGTTTTACTTTACCCGATAAAAATTGATAAAGATTTCCCTTTTTTCAAAACAGATAGACTAATTTATTTCCCTCATAGTTGTCAGTTATCGGCTGACACTAGAAACTTGTGAACCATATCATCACAATTATACGAGGCCTATTTAAATTTATAGATTAAATTTATAATTATTTACATATTTTAAAAATAATGAGCTGACTTTAATTCCATCTATTATTATAGATAATGTTGAGCAGCTTGTCAATAAACTTTTAAAATCAGCTTCTAAAAATACATAAATACAATATTTAAATAGGCATAAATTATTCTTTGAACTATTCTAGAATCAACTCAACTTTTTCAAATTTATTAACATCAAACAGCCCCTGATCAGTCAATTTGAGTTCTGGAATTACAGTTAAGGCCATAAAAGATAAAGTCATAAAGGGACCATCCCGGCTAACTCCCAGATCATTTGCAATCTCCCGCATTTTATTTAAGCAGTTTGCAACTTCTTTGACTGACTTAACAGCCATTAAACCGGCAACAGGTAAAGCCAGTGATGCTTTCACTTTACCATCAACAACAATCACCAGGCCTCCCTGCATCTTCTCAATTTCTCTAACAGCAAGCTCCATATCTTTAGCTCCAACTCCGGCCACAATTATATTATGAGCATCATGGCCAATCGAAGTTGCAACTGCACCCTGGCGCAGACCAAAGTTGCGGAGCAGACCCAGACCAACATTTCCAGTGCGATGATGTCTTTCTACAACAGCCAGTTTAACCAGATTATGACCGATTAATTCAATTGCAGGAGGCTCTCCCTCATACTCTGCTTCTGTCTGATAAAAGGACTCTCCAGTTACTACCTGATCTTTAATCAATTCGATAACTCTATATTTGCTGGCAGCCGGCAGTATAAAATCAGCTTCCGAAATTTCTCCAACTCTGATTGAATTAAAGATTTTTTCCTCAATTTCCTGGTTCATAAAATCTTCTTGATCCAGGGAAATTTTATCATCAATTGATTTAAGCAAAGTTCCGTCTTCAGCGACCAGACGCCCATCCTTATAAACCTTCCTTACTTCAAATTCTCTTAGATTATCAAAAACTAATAAATCTGCCTGATAACCGGGGGCGATGGCTCCCAGTTTTTCAATTCCCAGGGCCTCGGCGGCATTAATTGTCGCCATCTTAACTGCTCTTAAAGGAGAAAGTCCATACTGAATTGCTTTCCGGACAGCAAAGTCAATCTGACCTTCCTCAATCAGGTCACCCGGGTGTCTGTCATCTGTTGCAAACAGGAAGCGGGAAGAATTGCTGCTGTTAACTGCAGGCAGCAGGCTGACTAAATCTCTAGTAACCGAACCCTCTCTAATCATAATATACATACCCCTGGCAACCTTCTCTAAAGCTTCTGCAGCAGTTGTTGCCTCATGATCAGCTTTAATATCTGCCAGTAAATAGGCATTTAAATCTTTCTCCGATAAACCTGGAGAATGACCATCTTTAAATAAATCCGAAGCCATTTCTATTTTATCCCAGATTTCGGGATCACCATTAATTACTGACTGAAAATCCATCACTTCTCCCAGTCCAAAAATACCTTCTTCATCAATTAATGTTTTGAGATCTGCTGCCGAAAGTTTAGCACCTGAATTCTCAAATCTAGAAGCTGGCACACAGGACGGGAGCATCAGATTAAAATTCCAGGGCTGAGAATTACCGGCTTTCAGCAGGTATTTAATCCCGGTTAAACCAGCCACATTGGCAATTTCGTGGGGATCAGCAACAATGGTAGTTGTCCCCCGGGGAATAATCACCCGGGCAAACTCATCCACATTGGTCATCGAAGATTCCAGATGCAGATGAGCATCAATTAAACCAGGAGTGACTATTCTACCTCCCAGATCAACTTCTTCTTTTCCCTGATAATCACCAATTCCAATAATAATTCCGTCTGCAACTGCTATGTCATTTTCCAGCAGCCGCTCATTGAAAACATCAACAATTACTGCATTTTTAAATACTTTATCGGCCTTTTCCAGCCCGCGAGCCTGTTTTAGTAATTCTTTTCTCAGCATAAGCTCCCCCTTTCTCAACCTTTCTCAACCAGCTATACTAAGCCAGTGCCAGTGCCTCAAAGTTGCAGCGGGTAACACAGAGTCCACAGCCGGCACATTTTTCAGCATCAATCACAATTTTATTTTCCTGATCTAAATAATTAGCATCGTAAACACAGCTGATAATACAGAGTCCGCAGCCGGTACAGTTATCCCTTTTAATTTTAGGTACCCTTGTCTCATAATTTGCTGCTTCCGGGGCCACCTCCTGAGCTAGACCTCTAATCTGATCCAGATTCTGATAACCGTGTTTTTCCAGGTAATCATCAATTTCTTCTGCAATTTTACCGTAAACCTGAGGACCTTTCAGGATAGCAGCTGTACAGGTCTGGACTGCCCGGGCTCCAGCCATGATCATCTTGACTGCATCGGCTCCGGTAGAAATTCCACCAACAGCCAGAACAGGAATATCCACAGTTTGAACTGCCTGAAAAACTGCTCTTAAAGCCAGCGGGAAAATTGCTTCTCCGGAAAGCCAGCCATAACCATCTTCACTTCCCATCAGCGGTCTGCCGCTGTCTATATCAAAATCAAGGGTTGGGCCAAAAGAATTGATTAAAACAAGGCCATCAGCTCCTGCCTCTGCTGCGGCCCGGGCAAATTTGGGAATATCAATCTGGGGACTGAGCTTAACCATAACCGGTTTATCAGTAGCTTCTTTTGCAGCTCTGATACTTTCTACAACCGGGGAAGTGTCACTGCCTAAATAATGGGTTGACAGCTCAAAAGCATCAGCATAGGCTTCCGTTTTTTTGACCAGTTCGCTAATCTGCTCAGCACTGTAGCCCAGACCAACAATTACCGGCAGCCCCAAATCTTTAATTTCTGGATATTCGTTTTCTAACCAGTGATCAGGCCCCATTTCTGACCAGAGTTCTGTGTTCATAAAACCGCCCCTGGTCTGGGCCATATTGGGCCGGGGAACCTCCGCTGCTTCCGTAGAAATAGTCTTAGTTACAATTGCTCCTGTGCCCCCAGCTTTTGCCTTCGCTGCCATTTTTGCATCTTTAATTGGTGGTCCGGCAGCCGGCATTACCGGATTTTTTAGTGTAAAATCAAACAGTTTAACACTTAAATCAGCCATTTTCTCCACTCTCCTATTTATATTTAATTACTCTAATTTCATATTTAATTGCTCTAATTTCGACTGGTTTATCTGCTTTCAGTTAAAATAAGTGTAGCTCACTTTTAACTGTTTTCTTCCTTTTCTTTTTCCTTTAAAGCCTTTTTAATTTTGGAAGGGCTGATCGGTAAATCAAAGAATCTAACTCCAATTGCATCATAAACAGCATTGGCCAGTGCCGGTGCAGCAGCAATTAAAGTCGGTTCTCCAACTCCTTTGGCTCCAAAGGGTCCTTCCGAATCTTCTTCTTCCACCAGATAGTGCTTAAATTTAGGTACATCAACACTTGTCGGCACCAGATAATCTGTCATGCCGGCATTTAAAGTTTTACCATTGCGGATAACCTGGTCTTCCATCATGCCCATACCCAGGCCCTGAACAGTTCCCCCTTCAATCTGACCTTCGACATTTTTAGGATTTATTGCTTTCCCTAAATCCACTGCTGTATAAATATCTAGAAGATCAATTGTGCCGGTATCTGTATCTATTTCAATATCAATTACCTGAGAAAGAAAAGTGTAGGCTACATAAACTTTGTCAGCCTGACCGTTTTCATCAGGGCTGTAGGTTACAGGGAAGAAGCTTCCTTCTGCTTCCAGTTTTTTTCCTCTTTCTTTAACTCTGGCTGCCATTTCCCAGTAAGTTAGATAGTCTTCCGGGTCATCATACATATAGATTCTACCATCTTCAATTGCAATTTCCGGATGGTTGCTGCGAAATTCAAGACTGCCGTAGTGATAAAGATTAGCCAGCATATCTTCTGCTGCTTTTTTAACTGCATTACCGGTAAAATAGGTCTGTCTGGTAGCTGAGGTTGAACCAGAATTTTTAGTTTTATGGGTATCACCCTGAACCACTTCAAAATATTCAGGATTAATTCTTAAAATTTCGGCTGCAATTTGAATCACTGTAGTGATAACTCCCTGACCAACATCTGCTGCAGCTGTCCTGATAACTATCCGCTCATCTTCTTTAATTTCAATTGAGGCAATAGAATGGTCAGGAAATCCCTCTCCATAACCAAAACCAAACATAATTGTTGCCAGTCCGCGTCCAAATTTTTTCATTATTTTCTGCCCCCTTTCCAGTCACTGAGCTCCATCACTCTTTTAATTGTTTCTTCTGCATTTACACTGTGAGTAAGCTGCTGACCGTTAGGAGTAACTGAGTCTTTTTGATAGATATTTTTGAGTCTAAATTCTGCCGGATCTATACTTAATTTTTCGGCCAGAATGTCCATCTGCTGCTCATAGGCAAAGGCTCCCTGAGCTGTACCAAAACCGCGCATTGCTCCGGCGTAAGTATTGTTTGTATAAACTGCATGTGAGACTCCGCGTAAATTGGGACAGTTATAGGGTCCTGTTGCATGATACATTCCTTTATGCACAACGGCCGGGCCGCTGGAAGCATAGGCTCCTGTATCTCCAATAAACTTGGTTTCCCAGGCGGTTAAATAGCCATCGCGATCTACACCTGTTTTATTGATAATTGTAATTGGATGCCGTTTGGACTGAGTAATCATCGATTCTTCTCTGGTAAAACAGAGCTTAACCGGTCTCCCGGTCCTCATTGCTGCAATAGCCAGATGAATATGAACCGAAACATCTTCTTTTTTTCCAAAGGCGCCTCCAATTGTCGGCTGAATAATTCTAATTTGATCTTTTGATAATCTTAGAGACTGAGCAACATCGGCCTGAGTATCGTGCAGCCACTGAGTTGCAGCCCAGATATTAACTACCCCCCGACGCTCATCGTAGAGAGCAACTCCAGCTTCATTCTGCATCGGCAGCTGATCGATAAATTGAGTCTGATAACGATTTTCCTCCACTATTGCTGAATCCTTAAAAGCTGCATCAACATCTCCCCGATTTAGATGATGGGTAATTACTATGTTTCCATCTGGATGAATATTCGGAGCATCATCTTCCATCGCCCGGAAGGGATCGGTGATGACTTCCAATTCTTCCACCTTTACTTTAATTAGATCCCTTGCTTTTTTAGCTGCTTCCTTTGTTTCGGCAACAACTATTGCCAGCGGATCTCCCATATAGCGCATCTTTTCTCCAGGCGCAATTAAAACAGGCTGATCTCTGATGATCAAGCCAAACTGCCTGACATCAGGGATGTCTTCGGCAATTATAATATCAACTACACCCTCTACTTTTTTGGCCTGAGAAATATCTATATCTTTTAAAATAGCATGGGGATGGACTGCCCTTTTAATTTTAACGTAAAGCAGATCATCGAAAAATATATCATCAGGATAAACTGCTTCTCCAGTTACCTTGTCCCAGGCATCTGCCTTCAATACATCATGACCAACAAAACGCTTGCTTTTTTTAACTCCTTCAATTGTACAGCGGGTTGTATGTTTACAGAAATAATCCTTAATTCTTTTATTCTGATCAGTCATTACTATCACTTCCTTCGACTGCAAGTTTATCTGCTGCCATCATTACAGCATCGATAATCTTGGCATAACCGGTACAGCGGCAGATATTACCGGATAATCCGTAGCGTACTTCTTTTTCTGTTGGCTGAGGATTTTCATCCAGCAATCTTTTGCCTGCTAAAATCATACCGGGAATACAGTAGCCGCATTGAACTGCTCCTGCTTCCACAAATGATTCCTGAATTGGATGGAGATTATCCCTTGTTCCCAATCCTTCAACTGTTAAAATCTCTGCCTGATCTGCCTGTGGAGCTGGAACCAGACAGGAAGCTGTTAGTTCTCCGTTCATGATTACTGTACAGGCTCCACACTCACCTTTACCACAGCCTTCTTTAACTCCGGTTAAACCGAGATCTTCTCTCAATAAATCGAGCAGCCTGGTATAGGGAGTAACTTCCAATTCTCTTTTATCTCCATTTACTGTAAATGTAATCTGCATCAGCTGCTCACCCCCTTTTCCTTTCAATCTCATTTAAAGCTCTGACCATTACATCAGCTGCTACATCTTCTCTGTATTCTCTGGTTCCTCTTAAATCATCAATTGGATTAATCCGGGCTTTGACTTCCTGGCCCAGCTGTTTGTAATCCAGTTCAGTTAAACTGCTGCCGAGCAACAGTTCTCCAACTTCCCATAACCTGACTGGAGTTGGCGCAACTGAACCCATAGCTATTCCGGCTTTGATTATCTTATCCGCTTCAAATTCCAGCACTACCGCAAGGGTCAGGGTAGAAATAACAAGGGCTTTACGGCGTCCAACTTTAACCCAGGCACCTTCTCGTTCGTTTTCTGTAAGCGGAATAATGATTTCTGTTAAAAGTTCATCAGCTTCCATTAAATTTCTTTTTGGCCCGGTAAAAAAATCTTCAGCTCTCACAATTCTTTCTGCTCCTGCTTTCTGCAGTTTAAAACTGGCCTCATAGCTTAAAAGAGGAGCCAGGAGATCTCCTGCCGGTGAAGAAGTACAGATATTGCCGCCAATTGTACCCCTGCTTCTAATTTGTGGTGAACCAACATCTTCAGCTGCTGCAGCCAGAACCGCCAATTTTTCTTTAATCAAATCTGATTTCATCAGCTGCAGATGAGTTACCATTGCTCCTATATGCAGCTCATTCTCCAAAATTTCAATTTTGCGCAGTTCATCTAATTTATCCAGATCCAGCCAATTTTTAATTTGATGCAGCTGCTCATAATTTGCTACCAGCAGATCTGTAGTACCTGCTGCCACCTCAATCTGATCCTCATATTCTGCTTTAATTTCCAGAGCCTTCTCTAAATTCTGAGGCTGAAAATATTCCTCAAAATCTGCTCCAGAAATCGTCTGCCTGTTCTCTTGTTTCATGGGTGATTTTCTGATCATCAACTACCTGCACCTCCCGATTTTCCATTAATATTTTACCATTAACAATTGTTGTCTCAACCATGCCGCCATTGATTCCAAATAAGATATGGGCATAAGTATTATCACTATTTATTTCCGTTGGCGGACTGTAATCAACTACAATAATGTCTGCAGCTGCCCCCTCTTTTAAAACTCCAAGCTGAGTCCCAAAACTCTCACTGGCCAGCTTTGCATTTGTCTTAAAAACCATCTGGGGAATTTCAGTCCAGCCCAGACGGGGATCTCGATTCTGATGTTTGAGCATTAAATTAGCAAACTTTATACTTTCAAACATATCAGTTGTATAACCATCTGTACCCAGTCCAACTTTGAGTCCTTTGTCCAGAGCTTGCTTTAATGGAGCAGCTCCTACCGCATTGCCCATATTGGATTCTGGATTATTAATCAGATAACAATCATTGTCTCTTAAAATCTCCAGCTCACCTTCCTGCAGATGGACCCCGTGCACAGCAATAGTTCCCGGCCGCCAGATATTGTACTGATCAAGTCTTTTAACTGCTCCATTATAGCCTCGAAGCCGACTGTCTTCTAAATCAGTTTGACCCTCAGCTACATGGATATGAAAACTGCTGTCTAATTCATCTGCCAGGGCTGAAACTTGCTCTAAAGTCTCATCTTCTAAGGTAAATGAAGCATGTAATCCAATCCTACCATTTAAATGATTTGAATTTTTCTCCCTAATCTTCTTTAAAAAATTCTTGCTTTCTTTAACCGCTGCCTGAGACTGTTCCGCACCATTGCGGTCAGAAATCTCATAACAGAGATCAGCTCTGATACCCAGTTCCTCCACTGCCTTAGCCACCAGATCAAGCGAATAACTCACCTGACCGTAACTTGCATGGTGGTCAAAAACAGAGGTCACACCCTGCTTTAGTCCTGTCAGAAATGCATAAAGAGCACTGTAATAAATATCATCTGCTTTTAATGTACTGTCTACCCGCCACCACATTTTCTCCAGAATTTCTAAAAAATGACAGGGCGGCTGCTCGGTTTTTAAATCCATGCCCCGGGCAAAGGTGCTGTAGATGTGCATGTGAGTATTAATCATCCCCGGCATAATAATTTTGCCCTGAACATCTTTAACTTCTGCTTCCAGATACTTCGATTTTAAAAGCTCGGATTCACCTAAAGCCTTAATTTCTTCTCCCTCAATTAAAACAGCTCCATTTTTAATAACTCGATTATCTTCGTCATGAGTAATTACTGTTCCGTTGGTTAATAAGAGCAAGAAACCACTCCTTTCTTTACTATAAATAAATATGCCCTACTCTGACTAAAGCTCCTTCAATAAAGCTTAAACTTCTCTCGCCAAATCAAGATTTTAATCAACACCACAGGTCTAACCCGGGCAAGGATAATTCAATTTCTGCGGTTATACGTTGAGGCTAAGAAAAGTTTAACAGTTATTAAGTGTTTTTGACTGAAATAGGAATAAATTTGATGACTCAGTTATTTTATCTAATTAAACTTGATGAATATTAAGTTAAATCAGACCTAAGAACACGATGTTCTTAGCTGACCGCAGCACAGGAGGTGCTGATCGGGAAGGAAGTCTGATTTAACGGAAATATGAATCCTAGTTTAATTTTAAAATTAATGTCGGAATAAATTTATCCTATTTCAGTCAAAAATATTGATTCAAAACTTTTCTTAGCCCTCTACCATCTCAGCAGAAATAGAATTAGTCTTTGCTATAATCTCAGCTTCATCAACCCTCGTCAGTTCTCCATCTTCAACCACAATCTCACCATTAACAATTGTATAATCAACAATCTGGGTGTCACCAGTATTAACTATCGCTGAAACCGGATCATATAAGCCACCGGCAAAACCAAGCCGTTTAGAATTAACCAGAAACATATCTGCTGCCTTACCAACTTCCAGGCTTCCGATTTCCGGCTGTGATAATACATCCCGACCGCCGTTTGTGGCCAGGGCCAGCACATCTTCGGCTGTAATTGACTTCATGCCGTGGACCAGGCGGTGCATCAAAAAGGCCGCCTTCATTTCTAAAATCATATTGGAGGAATCATTGCTGGCACTGCCGTCAACTCCCAGGCCAACCGGAACTCCTTTTTTGATCATTTCCGGCACTTTGGCTGCTCCCGAAGAAAGCTTCATGTTAGAAACCGGACAGTGCGAAACTCCAGTTCCCGTTTCGGCCATCCGACTCAGTTCCTCACTGGTCAGATGGACTCCATGTGCATACCAGATATCACTGCCAACCCAGCCCAGCTTTTCCATATAGGCTAAGGGTCTGAGACCTGTTTTCTCTAAAACAAACTGCTCCTCATCTTTAGTTTCTGCCAGATGAGTGTGGGCCTGAACTCCATAGTCCCGGGCCAGCTCAACTGACTCTATCATCAGCTCTTCAGTCACCGAAAAAGGTGAACAGGGAGCTAAAGCGACTCTTTGCATGGCAAAAGGTGAGCTGTCATGATATTTTTCAATTACCCGGCGGGAATCTTTGAGTATCTCCTGATCAGTCTGGACCACTGAATCTGGCGGCAGACCTCCATCTTTTTCACTTAAAGACATACTGCCCCGGGTCCCGTGAAAACGAATCCCGATTTCTTTTGCAGCTTCAAACTGATTATCAATCAGATTAGAAGGCTGTGATTTAGGAAAAACATAAAAGTGATCACTGGTCGTTGTACAGCCTGTTTTTAAAAGTTCCCCTGCTGCCAGCAGAGTTGAATAGTAGACTGCATCCGGATTAACCCGGGACCAGATTGGATAAAGATACTTTAACCAGTCAAAAAGTTCTGACTCCTGGGCCTCGGGAAGGTTGCGGGTTAAAGCCTGATAAAAATGATGGTGCAGATTAACCAGACCGGGAAAGAGAAAGTAATCACGACCATTAATAGTTCGATCCACTTCTCCTTCAACCTCGATATCTCTACCCATTCGCGAAATTTTTCCATCTTCAATCAAAAGGTCAGCCTTTTTGAGCCGATCTCGATTTTTATTCATCGTAATAATCTCTTTTACATCTTTAATTAAAATTTTAGCCACCTCAGACACCCCATTCTTCGGCTGCCATCTCAACTGCATCAATTATCTGCTGATAACCTGTGCAGCGGCATAAATTTCCTTCCAGAGCTGTTTTGATCTCTTCCTTAGTCGGAGTCGGATTGGTATTTAAAAGTGCCAGAGCTGACATCAGCATTCCTGGAGTACAGAAACCACACTGGACAGCCTGTTTTTCGATAAAAGCTTTCTGCAGTGGATGCAGACCGCTTTTGCTTTCCAGACCCTCAACTGTGATAATCTCACTGCCATCTACCTGAGCTGTGAGCACCAGACAGGAATTAACTGCCTGATCATCGACAATTACCGTGCAGGCCCCACATTCACCAACACTGCAGCCTTCTTTGGTTCCGGTCAGCTTCAGCTTATCTCTGAGAGTATCTAAAAGTCTTTCCTGACTGCCCACTTTTAATTTATGCTGTTCTCCATTAACTGTTATCTCTACCTCTAACTTAGCCATTATATCCTGCCTCCTCCAATAAATCTTTCACTGCTCTTTCTACCAGTTTACTCAGAGCAGGCCGCTTATAGGGGGTTGACCATCGTTCCCCGGTAATCCCTACCATCTCATCTGCCGCTATCTCTCCGGCCTCTGCCGGATCTATCTCAGCAAAATCTTTTGCATCCAGATACTTATTTACCTCTCTAAAAGGTACAGGCGCAGGAGTTGCAGCTCCAGAAACAACCTGAATATTTTTTATCGCTTCATTTTCCACTTCAGCCAGCAGGGTTAAAGAAAGTCGGGAAATACTTACTGCATTACGGCGCCCAATCTTCTGATAACTGCTGTAATATTTTCCCTGAGGCATTTTAAAAACTATTTTTTCCAGAACTTCATTATCTTTAAGTACCGTCTGATTTGGCCATTCCACAAAATCTTCCAGCAGAACCCTGCGGGCTCCACCTTTATTGCGCAGAACAAGTTCTGCTCCCAGAGCAATCAGAGGTGAAAAGGAATCAGCACAGGCTGCTGCATTGACCAGATTACCACCAATAGTGGCCCGATTTCTAATTTGAGTTGAGCCAATACTGCTGGCTGCTGCTCCAATAAAGGGCAGCTTTTCTTTTATTTCCGGGCTGCTTAACAGTTCTGCATGAGTTGTTAATGCACCAATCTCGCCCTCTTCTGGGCCCAGCTTGATTCCCTTAAGTTCAGCTACATCGGTAATATCTAAAAGATAATCTATATTTTCGAATTTTGGATCCTGCTGATGGAGGTCAACCAGTAGATCAGTTCCTCCTGCCAGAATCTGCACCTTCTTTTTTTCAGCCAGAATTTCCAGTACTTCTTCTAAACTATGAGCTCGCAATAATTGATATTCGACCATTATTATTTACCTCCCTTATGCAGAGCACGACCAATTAAAACCCGCTCTAAGTTAAGGGGTAGAGAACGAATTCTCCTGCCTGAAGCATGAGCTACTGCATTTGCTATTGCTGCACTACCTAATTCCAGAGTTGGCTCTCCAATTGATTTGGCACCAAAGGGGCCATCTGGATCAGGATTTTCTACAATTACCGGTTTAATATCCGGCATATCTTTAATGGTTGGAATCATATAATCATGGAAATTAGTTCCCTGAATAACTCCATCTCTAACTTCAAGCTCTTCCATAATTCCATAACCTAAGCCCATCATGACTCCACCGTAGATCTGACCTTTAACATTTTCCGGGTTAATTGCCCGACCGACATCGTGAGCAGCTGCCATATTGAGCACGTTCAGCTCCCCGGTTCCGGTATCAACTTCAACCTCAGCTATCTGACAGCCGTAGACATAGGTAAAATAGGGGTTGCCGGATCCTTTTTCCTCATCCCAGGAAATTGGAGGTGATTTATACCAGCCGTAAGCTGACATTAAAATACCGGTGTTTCCCATTTCTCCTGTTAGATCAGCAAAGGTTGCCAGTCTATTCCCCTGACCATCATATAAAAAGCCATCTTTTAGTTCCAGCTGCTCTGCCTTAAAATCATATTTATCTGCGGCAAAGTCCATAATTCTGCCTTTCAATTTCTCCGCTGCATCCTTAATTGCATTACCACCGATTAAGGTAGCCCGGGAGGCAACTGTTGAGCCGCTGTCAGGGGTAAAGCTGGTGTCCAGTTCTTTAAATTCAACTTCGCTCATCGGTACTCCTAAAACTTCAGCTGCTATCTGAGAAAAGATTGTTTTTAAACCCTGACCATTTTCAGCCAGACCGCTGTAGACTGCCACACTACCATCTTTATTAATCTGAATTACAGAAGCTGCTGCGTCTATTGCCTCTGCTCCCAGGCTGCAGCCTCTAAAGGAAATGGAAAGTCCAATTCCCTTCTTTTTATCTCCTGGCTGTTCCCCGGAATATTCTTCATATTTCTTCTTATAATCTATGGCCTCCATTGCCTTAGTCATAACTTCATTTAAGGAAACAGTGTGCCGCTCCAGCTTCTGACCGCTGGCTGTCACCGAACCCTGAGAATACATATTTCTTTTTCGCAGTTCGACTGGTTCTAAGCCAAGCTCAGCTGCCAGCTCATCCATTAAGGATTCCTGAGCAAAAATGACCTGAGGTGAACCATAACCGCGCATCGCCCCCGTATAGGGATTATTGGTATAATAACCATAGGTATCAGTTTTAACATTTTCTACTTCATAGGGTCCAGTAGCCTGAACAACACTGCGCCAGGTTACAAAAGGAGTCTGACAGGCATAACCACCACTATCTGCAACTGCCTCAATTTCCATTGCCGTCAGCTTACCTTCTTTGGTGGCTCCTATTTTATATGTTAAATGATAGGGATGCCGCTTATAACTTTCTGTAAACGACTCCTCCCTGCTGTTGACCATCTTAACTGGTCTCCCGGTCTTCAGCGCCATCACTGCTGCCCGGGCAGCCATTGCCGAAACAACCTCATCTTTACCGCCAAAAGAGCCACCAATATGATTTTGAATAACTCTGACCTCAGCCAGTTCAACTTCCAGCACCGCCGAAACTGCATTTCTGGTTGCATAAGGATTCTGAATTGAACCATAAACTGAAACCAGATGATTTTCCCCATTTGGAACAACCACAACTGCCTCCGGCTCTAGATAACTATGTTCAATAAACTGAGTTGTATATTCTCTTTCTAAAATCACATCTGCTTCGGCAAAACCTTTTTCCACATCACCTTTCCGCAGTGGATGGTGAATCACCTGGTTGTCATCTTTTTCCGGATGTAACTTCAGGGCCCCTTCTTTGCGGGATTCCAGTGGATCAAAAATACCTTCCAGTTCTCTGTATTCAACCTCAATCTTTTCCAGAGCTGCCGCTGCCTGGGCTTCAGTTTCTGCCACAGCCATGGCCACTCCATCTCCAGCCAGCAGCACTTTCTTATCTGCCAGTACCTGCTGATCCTGGACAATAACTCCAAAGAGATTATTGGGAATATCTTTAGCTGTAAATACACCTTTTACACCCGGCATCCCTTCCGCCGCAGCTGTCTCTATTTTTTTAATTTCAGCATGAGGATATTCTGTCCTCAAAACTTTAGCATGAAGCATATTTGCAAATTCCAGATCTGCTCCAAATTTGGCCTTGCCGGTAACTTTCTCATAGGCATCTACTCTCCTGACACCTTTGTTAACATGTTTAAAAGCCATTACTGCACCTCCATAATTAAAATCAAAAATTTATCCTGCCCAACTGCCTTCCTGTTTAAAAATAAACTTAATTAGTAAAATTTTCTTCCAATTAAATAGATGGACTTTCTCCATTTTTGCCAGGATTAGCTCTTAATTGGTTGGTAGTCAGCCAGGCTGGAATAAACCAGTTCTGACGCTACAAATTAAGAATAATCAGGGCATTTATCTCAATTTTAGTTGAGAGAAATGTTAAAATGAAAAAAGTCCATGCATTAAACTTTACTATATTCAATTCTCTATCCTTATTATATAACAAAATATTTTAAATTAACAGATTTTTAATATAATTTTTTCTGTTTACTAACAGATTTTTTGCTCACCCTTATGGGGCAGCAGTAAGTTTAAGCCGATTGCAATTATTGCTCCCACTGTAATTCCTGAGGATAACACTGTGGAAATTACTGACGGCAGCTGGGCTACAACATCAGGTCTAAAGGTTACACCAAGGCCAAAACTGAGGGCAATTGATAAAATAAAGATTTTTCTATCAGTCAGACCACCCTTAGTTACAATTTTCATACCCGAAGTAGCAACCATCCCAAATAAGGCAATTGTTGCTCCCCCTAAAACAGGATTGGGCATTACACTAACTAGAGCACCAATTTTAGGCACAAGTCCAAGTAAAAATAAAATTGCTGCCACTGCTATTCCTACTACTCTACTACCTACTTTTGTAATCTGAATAACTCCAATATTCTGGCTAAAAGTTGAATTAGGTAATGAATTAAAAACTGCTGCCAGGGCACTACCCACCCCATCGGCCATAATTCCACCACTGAGTCTTTCTATATGCTGCTCATCAGCTACATCTTCTCCAGAAACCTCTGCCACAGCTGTCAGATCCCCAATTGACTCGACTGTAGTAATAATATAGGCCATCACCCAGGGCAGAAGGTGGCTCCACCGAAAGGAAAGTCCATATTTAAAGGGTCGAGGAATTGTTAACCAGCCTGCATTTGCAACCTCTGTCAGATCAACAAGGCCCAGCGGAATAGAAACAAAATAACCAGCAATTAAACCAATTGCTATTGCTCCAACCTTAACTAAACCCTTACCAAAACGGTTGGCGATAATAATAATCGATAAGACAAATAGCCCCAGAAGCAGATTCTGTGGTGCTCCATAATTTTCTGCACCTGCTCCTCCACCAAAATCAGTTATTCCTACTTCCATCAGACCAAGTCCAATTAACATCACAACCGTTCCTGTAACCACCGGTGGAAAGATTTTTCTAGTCTGTCTGATAAACCGACTCAGGATCATCTCAATCGGAGATGTAATTAAGCCCATTCCTAAAACTAGAGGCAGACCTCCCTCACTTGCTGCTGCAATAGCCATTGGCACAAAGGTAAAAGATGTACCATGAACTGCCAGCAGTCCTGAACCGACTGGCCCAATCTTTGTAACCTGAATATAGGTTGTAATTCCCGAAACCATCAAAGCCATACTGACAAAAAATCCAGTTTCTGCAGCATTTAAGCCGGCAACTCCCGCTATAATTAAAGGTGGGGTTATGATTCCGACAAACATAGCCAGCATGTGCTGTAATCCCAGTAACAAAGTCTCAACTAACGGTGGCTTTTCTTCTAATCCATAAAAAGGTTCTTCTTCCACAACAAATTCTTTCTTCTCCCTACTTGCTTGCATAGAAACACTCCTTTTTGTTTTGTTCTTAACTTATATATTATACTAATAAACGGAATTCCCTGCTTCAATCAGGCTGGATACCTGGATTTTCCGAAGTTCCGAAGTACCGGGTACTTAGAAATTTTTTCCAGGTGCCCGGTATCCACTCCAATTTTACTTACCACCCATTGTTAAAGTCATTACAGCCTTAGCTGTGTGTAATCTATTTTCTGCTTCTGTAAAGACTATTGAGTGTTCTCCATCTATTACAGAATCCTCTACCTCATTCCCGCGGTCAGCAGGCAGAGCATGCATGTACATTACATCAGCATCGGCCATGGCCATTCTCTCTTCTGTGCACTTCCAGTGTTTATTTGATTCTAAAAGATCATCAATTACTGCATCATCCTGATTGGTAACCCAGCTGCCCCAGTTTTTAGGTATAACAATATCAGCTTCGCGATAAGCTTCATCCTGATCATGAGTAATTTTGAAAGTTCCATTATTTTTCTCAGCGTTTTCCCGGGCCTGCTCAATTACCCATTCCGGCATTTCATAGCCTTCTGGGTAGGCCAGAGTTACATCCATACCATAACGGGGGAAAAGCAGAGCCTGAGTTAAGGGAACAGAAATTGGCTTTTTGTGACTTGTTGCATAAGCCCAGATAATTGAAACTTTTAGATTATCGGTTTTCTTTTTCTTTTCTTTAATCGTCATCAAGTCGGCAATCCCCTGCATTGGATGGTAAAGATCACACTGTAAATTCATTACCGGAACTTTTGCATGATTAGCCAGAGAACGCAGATATTTATTTCCAATTTCCCAGACACAGTTGCGGCAGGCAATTGCATGTCCATAGCTGCCCAGAATAATACCTGTATCTTTTGCTACCTCACCGTGAGAAACCTGCATGGTGCTGGTATCTAAAAAGTTTGCATGACCGCCAAGCTGAGCCAGCCCGGCCTCCATTGAATTTCTGGTTCTGGTAGACTGCTCAAAAAACATTAAAAATGCTGTTTTATCCCTCAAATATGGAGTTGGCTCTCCCATCGCAAATTTTCTCTTTAAATCAAATGAAACATCCAGTAATGTATCAATCTCATCTTTAGTCCATTCCTGTAGTGTAATAAAGTCTCTTCCTTTTAATTGAGTTTCCATTTAAAAATTCCTCCTTTGAATTTTGATTAGTTGATTGGCACCGGGTACTTGGAGATTATTTCCTTTTATTATCACCTGTTTTAATATGGAAATAGTTTCTAAGTACCCGGTACCATTTAATTTAAGCTAAAAGATTTTCTGTTTTCTCCGGCATCTGGTCGGCATACTTTTCTACAAATAACTTTGGAATTGCTGCATAAATTGCAGCTGCTTTAACAAGTTCTGATTTCCAAGTTTTTTCGTTTGGGGCATGAGCCTGATCTTCATGGCCCGGTCCAAAACCAATACAGGGGATCCCGTGCCGTCCCATGATTGAAACTCCATTGGTCGAAAAAGTCCACTTATCAACCAGCGGCTCTTCTTTAAATAATTCCTGATAGGCTTCAACTGTGGTTTGACAGACAGGATGCTCTTCTTCGATCAGCCAGGTTGGAAAATAGGCTTCAATTGGATACTGAAAACCTGTGTAAGATGGTCTATCATACTGGTACATTTCGACCTCTGCTTCTGCCTCCTTAACTGCTGGTAAATTTTTAACCTGCTGCACTGCAAACTGCCAGCTCTCGCCTGCAGTCAGGCGGCGGTCAATAGAAATACTGCAGCCGTCAGCTACTGCACAGCGGGAAGGAGAACTGAAGAAAACCTCAGAAACCGTCAGGCTGCCCTTACCCAGAAACTCATGTGGAGTTAAATTAGGATGCAGAGCCTTGAGCTCATTGATAATCGGGGCCATCTTGTAAATTGCATTTTCTCCTCTTTCGGGAGCAGAACCATGACAGCTGACACCATGCGTGCTGACCTTGATTTCCATTCTTCCCCGGTGACCGCGATAAATATTACAGGAAGATGGTTCAGTAATTACCACAAATTCCGGTCGAATATCATTTTCTTCGATCATATAATGCCAGCAGAGTCCATCACAATCTTCTTCCTGGACTGTACCGGTAATAATCAGGGTATAGTCATCCTCCAATCCCAGATCTTTAATAATTTTGCCGGCATAAACCATTGAGGCCATTCCGCCTTCCTGGTCACTGGCTCCACGCCCAACAATTATCTCATCATCTTCATAACCTTCAAAAGGATCATAATCCCAGAGAGACTGGTCCCCAACTCCAACAGTATCAATATGAGCATCCATAGCAATCACATGACTGCCGTGGCCGATATATCCTAAAATATTACCCATCTCATCAATCTCGATTTTGTCAAAACCAACCTTTTCCATCTCTTCTTTAATTCTTAAAACAACCTTCTCTTCCTCACAGCTCTCACTGGGAATTCGAATCATATCTCTCAAAAATGAACTGATCTCAGATTTATAGCTTTCAGCCTGTTCAACAATTTTGTCAAATTCTATCACTTAACTGGCACCTCCATAAATAAATTTGATCACTAAAAATTAATCTATAATTCTTTAAAATTTTATTACCCAAATGCTTAGTAAACTCTTTCTTTTTTAAATAAGGACAATTTTAAAAATTAGGTGGAGTAATAGTAGATATAAAATGCAGGTCTTCCTCACCAATACTCTTAATCTTATGAGGTAAACTTGCTTTATAATAAATGCTGTCTCCTGGTTCTAACTCATACTCCTGATCTCCAATTTTGATATACATTCGGCCCTCAACCACAATAGTACATTCTTCTCCTAAATGATTGAGCGGATCATCCGAGGTAGCAGCCCCGGGTTCTAAAGTAGCAGCAATCACTTCCATCTCCCTATTTAAATCTGGAGAAAGCAGCTCAAAAGTTAAATGCGAACCGGGGAAATTTAAAATCCGGCGCTCATCTTTGCGGACAACTGCATTGTGGTTTTCTTCCTCAATTAAAAAGTAGAAAATTGGAACCTCTAAAGCCCTGGCAATCTCCCGCAGAGCAGTAATTGAAGGTTCGGCAAGTCCCCGTTCCACCTGACTTAAATAACTTGATGTTTTTTGAATTTTCTCTGCCACATCATTTAAGCTCATCCCTTTTGCCTTACGTTTTTGTCTGATCCGCTGACCTAACTTTGTATTATCACTCATCTTAAGTCACACCCTTTTCGGCAAAAATCCTGGTCAGTTTTTCAAGATCTGGCTCAACTTCAATTGGATCACCAGCAGCCCGGCGGGCATTTTTGACATCTTTAAGTCCATTACCTGTAATTACAACTGCTGCACTCTCGTCTGCTTTTACAATTCCTGCGGCCGCTGCTTTTTTAAGTCCAGCCAGTCCGGCAACACCTGCCGGCTCACCAAAAATGCCGGTCTTTTTGCCCAGAATTCTCATCATTGCGAGGATCTGCTCATCACTGACATTAATCATCTCACCCTCAGAATCTCTAACTGCCCTTACTGCCTTAAGCCAGTTGCGCGGTTTACCCACAGCAATACTGTCGGCAATTGTATTTTCAGCTGTAACTTCCAGATCTTTTCCGCCTCTAAAAGCCTCTGTAATTGGAGCACAGCCTGCAGCCTGAACTCCCAGCAGTTTTGGAATTCTATCAATAAAGCCAATTTCTTTGAGATCAAATAAACCTTTATAGGCTCCGGCAAGAGTACAGCCATCACCAACAGAAAATACAACCCAATCCGGCATTTCCCACTGCAGCTGTTCTGCCAGCTCCAGAGAAACTGTTTTTTTACCTTCAACCAGATAGGAGTTAATAGCAGCATTGCGGTTATACCAGCCCCATTTATCAATAGCGGCTGCCGAAAGATAAAATGCTTCTTCATATGATCCTTTAACTGAAACTACATCAGCCCCATAAATTAAAAGCTGAGCCAGCTTACCAGCTGGAGCCCGATCGGGCACAAAAATCACGGCATTCATTCGGCCCCCCATCGAGGCAATATTGCCGGCCAGAGAAGAAGCGGCATTACCCGTTGAGGAACAGGCAACAGTTGTCGCTCCTGCTTCCTGGGCCTTAACCACAGCCATCGCTGAAGCCCGGTCTTTTAAAGATGCAGTCGGATTTAAACCATCATCTTTTATGATCAATTCTTTAATCCCAAACTCATCTGCCAGAACCTGTGAATTATAAACTGGAGTATTGCCAACGGCAAGTTTTGGCTTTTCTGTTTCTGGCTCGATTGGCAGCAGTGGCTCAAAACGCCAGATTCGCCGGTCAGGATTTGCCTTAAGATCTGTTTTTGACCACTCAGCCTTAATTTTTTGATAATCATAATCAACATCTAAAATTCCATCCTCACAGTCATCACAGAGATAACGTTCAGGATCTGCTTGATATTCCTTACCACACTTAATACAGTGCAGTCCTGTTACATATTTCATCTGCTTCACCTCAATTACTATTTATATATTTCTACAAACTATAAATTTCTTATTATATTTCTACTTATATTTCTACAGTTCTTCTAATAAACCTGTTCTCCGGTTAAACTCTTCTATTAATTTATCAATTTCTGCTGCCTGAGAATGAATTCCACCCCAGTAATTTTCATAATCATACCACTGAGCATTTAATTCTTCCGAATCTCTACCCTGCTGTTCAATCCAGGTGTAATATTTAAGATTATGAACTCTATGTCTTTCTTCAAGGCCCATCTCTAAAACATTTTCTGTATTTATACCTTTTAAATAACGCTGATAATCCTTAATTGCATCTTCTCTTGTGTATTCTCCTCTGTCTTCTCTCATTTCTTCCAGACGGGAGGAATATAATTCGAGCGAATCAGTTAAAACAGTCATCAGCATCTGATTTTGATCAAGCTCATAGTATTTGGCCATTTTAATTGCTCCAACCAGATTCGCTATCCCGGAAATTCCCATCAGTTCAAGTTTCTCGACAAAATCTTTAGGAATACCCTGCTCGATTAGATATTCTCTTCCAACTTCTTCGTTGAATAATCTGAGCAGCGAAACTGCTCTTTCATCATCAATGGCAACTGCCATATCAGTGTTTTTAACATTATGAATCCAGGGTATATGTTTATCCCCAATACCTTCAATTCTGTGGGCACCAAAACCATTGCTCAAAATTGTTGGACACTGCAGTGCTTCCCCGACAGCAATTTTACTCTGAGGGAACTGATCTTTAAGATGGTCACCAGCTCCTAAAGTACCGGCAGAACCTGAGGTGGCAAAAAAACCAAAGTAATTATCATCTTCACCCATTTCAGATCTGATAACTTCTTCCATCGCCGAACCTGTAACCTCATAGTGCCAGAGGTGGTTGCCGAATTCTTCAAATTGATTAAAAACTGTAATATTATCTCTAGTTTCTCGCAGTTCCCAGACCTTATCGAAAATTTCCTTAACATTACTTTCTGTTCCGGGAGTAGAAATCACCTCACCGGCAACTTTCTGGAGCCAGTCAAAACGCTCATTACTCATCCCTTCAGGTAAAATTGCAATTGAATCACAGGCTAATAGCTGAGAGTTGTAGGCTCCACCGCGGCAGTAATTACCGGTCGAAGGCCAGACTGCATGGCTGGAAGTTGGATCAAACTGACCTGTTACCAGCTGGGGAGCAAGACAGCCATAAGTAGCTCCCACCTTATGGGCACCGGTAGGAAACCATTTACCAACCACCGCAAAAATCCGGGCCTCAACCCCTGTCAGTTCTGAAGGGAATTCTATATAATTTACCCCATCATAGAGGCCCCCATCTTTTTTCGGTTCATTTTTCCAGCTGATGCGGAATAAATTATAGCTGTTTACATCCCAGAGGCCGATATCTTTCAGCTTTTCTTTGATCTTATCTGGAATTAACTCCGGGTTTTTCATCTGCTTAAAAGTTGGCAGAATTATGTTCTCCTCCCGGGCTCGCTCAATTGCTTTTGCTAACTGTTTTTCGTTTAAATCTAAATTAATCATCATTTTCCTCCCTTTTGATAGTAAGAGTATTTGAAAAATTGTCTGCTTAAAAAATTAAATCACACTTTATATATTCAATGAGATTTAAATTTATCCTGCAATATTCCGCAGATAAAACAAAAAAAATACCCGGATACCCGGGTATTGAATAATATCTATTAATCTGTGTGTTCTATTTGATAACTGGAAGTGATTTCTGCATTGAGGGAGTTGCTGGCTGAGCAGTACTTTTCTTCAGAAAGTTTAATTGCTCTTTCTACTTTTCGCTGATCCAGTTTTTTACCCTTCAACTTATACTTAATCTGAATTTTAGTAAAACGTTTGGGAGCTTCTTCTGCTCGCTCTGCTTCAACTTCCAGCTCAAAATCTTCCAGTTCCGTTTTCATTTTCCTTAAAATTAAAACAATATCAATTCCTGTACAGCCAGCCAGTCCAGCAAGCAGCAGTTCCATTGGCCGCGGACCCTTATTATGGCCTCCACTTTCTTCTGATCCATCAACAGTCAAATCATGACCTGATGGCAGCTGATTTTTAAATTCTAAATCTCCCTGCCAGTCTACATTAATCTTCATAATTGTGCCTCCTCTGTCTTTGTTCTAATCTCATCTGGACAATTTACTTCAATTAACTTTTTAAATTATTATTAAAGCTGAGCCGAAAATCCAGCTAAAAATTTAAGAATCCTGACTGTCATCACAATCATGACAGGGCTTTTTCCCGGATTTTTCACCCTGGCGGTGGGCTCTACCCTTTTTCATTTTTTTACCACATTTGCGACAGTGACCGGGGCGGACCAATCTATAATCTCCACCTGCAAATTTAATCGCTTTACCACAGGTTAAGGCTTCTGCCGCCTTCTGACGGGCTGAAGTCAGCACCCGCTGAAATGTGGGCCTGGAAACATTCATCACCTCTGCCGCTTCTTCCTGTTTTAAACCTTCAACATCCTTTAGGCGCAGGGCCTCTACTTCTTCCATAGTCATCTCTACTGTTTCCAGCTGATGACCGGGGACTCCTGCCGGTTTGAAAAACCTAATTTCTGGTAATTTCTCTATTATTCGATCTTTGGTTGGACGGGCCATAATCTTCACTCCTGTTACATTTATTTAAAGTTAAGTTAAATACTTTGATATTTTTATTATAACAGATTGGGGAGTAAAGAACAAAACTTATAATTTTTTCTGGGCCACCATTCCCAGGATAGCTACAGGATCTTTTGGATTCGAATATGGTGGTGCATAGGCAAGATCGACCTGAAAGAGCTCATCAGCTGTCATCCGATTATAAATTGCTGTTGCTAAAACATCTATTCTTTTATCTGCACCAGCTCCACCAATTACTTCTGCTCCCACAATCACACCGTTTTCTCTATCGAAAATTCCTTTTAGATGTATTGCTTCTGCTCCCGGATAATAACCGGCGTGATTTTTGGCTTTAATTTTTACTGCAACAGCATCAATGCCTTCTTCTTTTGCTTCTTCTAAGCTTAATCCAGTTTTGGCAACTGCCAGCTCAAAAGTTTTGCTAATCCCGGTTTTTAAAATTCCATAATGCTTTGCATTTCCACCGGCTGCATTTTCGCCTGCGGTCCGTCCCTGCTTGTTAGCTGTTGATCCCAGAGGCACCCAGACATCTTTATTTGTCAGCAGATCTGTTGATTCAGCACAGTCTCCAGCAGCATAAATGTTCTTAAAATTGGTTTCTAGTTTCTCATTAACTTTTATTGCGCCAGTCTCCCCAACTTCAATTCCGGCCTCCTGAGCCAGTTTTGAGTTAGGCTTAACTCCAATTGAAAGCAGCGCCAGGTCAGCTTCAATTTCTTGACCGGAGGCGGTCACTACTTTTTCCACTTTAGCTTCACCTTCAAAGTGGTCAATACCATCACCTAAAATTAAATTAACACCTTTTTCTTTTAAATGATCAGCTACCAGATCAGCCATTTCCTGGCTGAACGGAGGTAAAACCTGATTCTCTAGTTCAACAACTGTAACCTCCATCCCCAATTGACTAAAAGCTTCTGCCATTTCCAGTCCAATCAAACCAGCTCCAATAATTACAGCCTTTTTATTATCTCCGCTGTTTGCAGTTTCTTTAATCTGATCAGCACTCTCCACACTCCTGAGAGTTAAAACATTTTCTAAATCCATTCCCTCAAATGGCGGGGTTACCGCACTGGCCCCGGTAGCTATTATCAGCTTATCATATTCATAAGCACCTTCTTTACCTTCAGCCAGTTTCTGATAATAGATTATTCTTTTGTCGGAATCTATTTCTTTAACCTCATGCTCAGTTTTAACCTCAACCTTATATTTTTCTGCAAAAGAGGAAGCTGTAAAGGCCAGCAGTTCATCCCGGTCTTCAATCACACCTGAAATATAATATGGAAGTCCACAGCCAGCATAGGAAATATCTTTACCTTTTTCGAAAACTACTATTTCTGCATCTTTATCTGTTCTTCTTGCCTTGGCAGCTGCACTTGTACCTGCTGCTACAGCACCAATAACTGCAATTTTCATTTTGAATTCCTCCAGTTGAAAAATATTATAATATACTTCTGCTCTAAATATATTATTCTAGATTAAATGGTTACTTCCTTGTCCTAAAATTTATTCTCATTATTAATTAGCAAATTTAGATTGAAAAACTAATTTTAAGTTCCCCAGAATTACTATGCTCACAGCCATAATAGAGCGAAAATTTCAAATTATATTTTTTCAGAAAATTTCTTGACGCAGGCTATTTCTTATGCTATTATATTTATTGCAGTCAACAAAACTGTATAAAAATTTGCCCTCATCGTCTAGGGGTCCAGGACACTAGGTTTTCATCCTAGCGGCAGGGGTTCGAATCCCCTTGAGGGTACCATTTTGAGATTAAGGCAGCCAGTAGGCTGTCTTTTTTTATTACATACGTGCGTGCACCTACCGTTTACTTGTCGATTTTTGTCGATTTTCTGACAGCCAATTAATTATATGTTATAATCTATAATAAATATTCTTAATTTTGAATTTATTCATTAAAATCTGGGAGGGATAGTGTGAAGATATCAGCTGAGAATCATGTTTATTCAATGTCTGCCCACTATAAGGCTGCTGCAAGCTGTCAGCCAGGAGAAACCGTCATTTTTGAAACCATGGACTGTTTTAGTAATCAGATCCAGAGTGAAGAAGTTCTTTTTGAGTCAACCGACTGGGAAACAGTTAATCCAGCTACTGGCCCACTCAAAATTGAAGGGGCTGAAGTCGGAGATACACTTAAAGTTAAAATCAAAAAAATTGAGCTTAAAGAACAAGGAGTAATGATTGCTTCTCCTGAAATGGGGTTTTTAGAAGAGTTTATTACCGATTCGGAGACTAAAATTATTCCAATTGAAAACAACAAAGCTGTTTTTAATGAGCAGATAAAAATTGATTTAAATCCGATGATCGGTGTCATTGGAACTTCTCCCGGTAAGGATGATCAAGCTGTTCCCTGCGGCACTCCAGCCTCTCACGGCGGTAACATGGATACTAAAGTTATTAAGCAAGGTTCAACTATTTATTTACCTGTCAGAGTTCCTGGAGCAATGCTGGCCCTCGGTGATCTCCATGCAGCTATGGGTGATGGTGAGGTAGTAGTCACCGGAATTGAAATTGCTGGTGAAGTAACAGTCCAGGTCGATTTAATTAAAAATAAAGAGCTAAGTGATCCGATGGTTGAAACTGAAGCTGCTTTCTATACTATCGCTTCTGGCACAGATTTAGATGCTGCAGCTAAAAGAGCCAGCAACAACATGTTCAGATTTTTAAAAGAAAGACTTCCCCTAAGCAATAATCAACTGGCCATGCTGATGAGTATTATCTGTGATCTGCAGATCAGCCAGGTAGTTGATCCCCAGAAAACTGCCCGGATGAGAGTGGAAAAGGGGGCTTTACAGGAATATGATCTGGAGTATTAAAACATAAGGTTAGCATCAAATCTTCAAAAATACTATAGATTACAAAAGACTAACTCTTATAAATTTTGAGTTAGTCTATTTTATTCCAAAAAATTCTCTTATTTTATTTTTAGTTTTGACAAATTTTCTTCGCTTCTGGCGAGCTTCACTTACCTTCTTGTAGTAATACTTCCAGTTTCCTGGAGCATAATTTTTAAAGAAAATTTTCTTTTCCTGGTCAGTAAATTTTAAACGCTTGAGATCATCTATTTTATCTTTTTCGGAAAGCTCATCTTTAATCCGACCTCTATTTAAATCTATATAATACAGCTTCGGCTTAGTTTCAAAATCCTTAATCAGGATGTTTCCGGCATGAAGGTCGTTATGAACAATATTTGCCTTATGCATTCTCTTAACTTCTTTTCCCAGCTGGGGCATTAATCCTTTAATTTTATATCTTTCTGGATGCTCAAAATCCTTTGCAATCTCCAGCATATTAAAATCATAATCAACATAATCAGTCACATAATAGCTGAAAATCAGCTCATTTGTTTTACCTCTTTTTTCGATTACTGCCAGCGGTGAAGGCGTATTAAGACCAGCTCTCTTCAGAGCTCTGGCTATTTTTAAAGAACGTTCTGCTTTAGATGGCAGCAGACGGAAGCGAAGTTGATCATAGGTTCTCTCTAACTTGAAATTTTTGATAACTATTTTTTTATGTAAAATAGGATCTGTAACTTTAATTATTTGATTTCGTATATTATATATTGTTTCTCCCTTTTCAATTTCTTCACCTTCTTGATTATTGCAATATTGAGCTAAAAATGAATCAAGCCAGTTTTCGGGTAAGGAAGACTTCAGTTTAATATCTACATTATTTTTTTGAAATGAAATAAAAGAATTATTTTTAAGCATAAATACTCCTTTACTCTTCCTTAGCATATATGTATTATATATTTCTTTCTAATTTACCTTTTGATATCACAGATTTATATTGTTTAACTTAGTTTCTTGCCATCAGTAAATAATTGAATTTATTTTCAACAGTTTCACGACATTTAGAAGGTTTAATTTCTTTAATATTTTTGATGGCATTTTTATATTCATTATAAGTACTACATCTAAAACCATTAACTCCATTCTCTATTATTTCTGGCATAGCACCGTTTTCGCTACTAATTACAGGAGTGCCACTCACAAGAGCCTCTATAGTAACGAGTCCAAATGGTTCTTCACATAATGTTGGAAAAATCATAGCCTTACTTCTAGCTAATAAATTATATTTTTTTTCTCCTCCAACCATACCATGATATTTTAAATATCTCGATAAACTCAAACGCCACCCTCCAGCAATATCTAGTTTGAATTTCATATCTTTTGCTAGTTTTTTTGCCAATTTTACATTTTTAGCTGGATAACTAACTTTAGATAAAAATAAAAACCGATCATTTTTATTTTTATGAAATTTAAACTCAGATGGATTAATTCCATGATGTACAAACGTTTCTCGATCATTATTAATAGCATGTTTCTTGCTTGCAAATATAGTATTTGATAGAATATTGTCCGTAAACTTATCTCGAGAATTACCCAACCAATGAAAAGTCAAAACATACGGGAATGGGGGTTCTTTTCCCGGATTATAATGAAAATGTACAATATCATAATTAGCAGGTAGATATTTATATATTGCTTCTTCTCCATATCTTTTTGATGTTTTGCTTATAGATTTTGGCAATTTTATAACTTTAAAATTTTTATGACTTATCCTTGTATCTTCATCTGTCAATAAAATTACTTCGTGACCTAATTCTAAAAGCCCTTGTATAAGCCAGGCAGCTACTCTTTGAGTCCCTC
>JAXKWB010000009.1:0-17065 GCA_036172385.1 Halanaerobiales bacterium
TTTACATATATCAATTCTCCGTATTTTAAAACCTGGAATTTCAATAATGGTTTAGCAGAATTCAGAAATATTATATCACTTTCAATTCCAGTTAATTCAGAAAAAAAATTAATTAAATTAATTCTATAATCAATAACATTTATTTGCTCAAAAAATCCTGAATTTAATAAAAAGGCTAAATCTAAATCACTATCGGCTTTTTCTTCTTCTCTGGCCCGGGATCCAAATAAAATAACAAGCTGCAGTTCTTCAAAAAAATCTAATTGTCTGATTTCTGCTTTTATTCTTTTAATTAGCTTACTTTTTTCACTTTTAGCTTTTTCGCCTCCACTTAAAACCATTAGCTTCACCTCAATTCAGTTACAAGTTAATAAGCTCTCATATTATCTCGTAAATAATCATAAATCTTGCGGGCAGTTTTGCCGCTAATTCCATCAACCTCTTTTAGCTGCCAGATTTTAGCTTCTCTGATTTTAGCCAGAGAACCAAAGTGCTGCAGCAGTGCATTTCTGCGGGTTTCACCAACTCCAGGAATCTCATCTAACATTGAATGAGTCAACCTGCGAGATCTCAGCTTACGGTGATAACTAACTGCAAAACGGTGAGCCTCATCTCTAACCCGCTGCAGCAGCTGCAGGGTTGGAGTGTGATGAGGAAGTTTAATTGGCTCACTTTCTCCCGGTCGGAAAATTTCTTCCTCTTTTTTAGCCAGCCCAATAATTGGCAGATCTTCTATTCCTAAAAACTCTAAGATTTCATAGGCGGCACTAAGCTGACCCTTCCCACCATCAATTAAAATTAAATCTGGTAATTCTCTATCTTCATGCAGCAGACGGGCATAGCGGCGCTCAACAACCTCTTTCATACTGGAAAAATCATCTGGACCCTCCACAGTTTTAATTTTAAAGCGGCGGTAATCCTGTTTAGAAGGACGTCCATTTTTAAATACCACCATTGAAGCCACAGTATCTGTACCCTGAATATTAGAAATATCAAATCCTTCAATATGATAGGGATCATTTTCCAGGTCCAGAATTTCTCCCAGTTTTTCTACAGCACCCGAAGTTCGCTGTTCTTCGTATTTGCTGCGGATATCTTCTTTTTTGAGATTCTGTTCTGCATTCCGCTCAGCCATCTCCAGCATTTTCCTTTTATCTCCCTTTTGCGGATACTGGATACTGACCTTTTTTCCTTTCATATCAGCCAGTCTCTCCGAAAGTAATTTTTGATAATTAATTTCTGTATTTAATAACAGTTCATCCGGAATTCCAGCTGCCTGTTCATAATACTGCTGCAAAAATGAGGCCATTGTTTCAGTTTTACTTTCCTCTTCTGTCCCCTGAAGAACAAAATATTCCTGTCCGATTAGGCGGCCATTTCGTACCAGCAGCAGCTGAGCACAGGCTGTATCTTCCTCCCCCTGGACTAAAGCAACAACATCCTGGTCAATATTTTTATCTGTCATTACCTTCTGGCTTTGACTCAACTTCTCAAAAGCTTCCAGCGCATCGCGAAAACGGGCAGCTTTCTCAAAATTTCTTTCTGCTGCAGCTTCTTTCATCTTTTCCTCTACCTGTTTTTTTAATTCTACCTGACGTCCGGAAAGGAATAAACAAACCTGATCAATTAATTCATGATAATCTTCTTTACTGACTGCACCAATACAGGGCCCCAGACATTTATCAATATGATAATTCAGACAGGGGCGGTCCTCAGGGTCATCTGCCTTTAGTTCCTTTTTGCAGCATCTAAGTTTAAAAATATCCTTAATTACATCAAGAGTTTTGTAAATAGCATCAACATCAGCAAAGGGACCAAAATATTTTGCTCCATCATTTTTTACAATCCTGGTTTTAAAAACCCGGGGAAAGTCAACATTTTTGGTAACTTTAATATAGGGGTAAGATTTATCATCCTTCAGCCGGATATTAAACTTTGGCTGATGTTTTTTTATCAGATTAGCCTCTAAAATATAGGCTTCTACCTCTGTATCAGTCATAATATAATCAAAGTCATCTATATACTGGACCAGCATCCTGGTTTTATATGTCTGATCATTTTTACGGAAATATGATCTCACCCGACTGCGGAGAGACTTTGCCTTACCAACATAAATAATCATTCCGGTTTCATCTTTCATCAGATAAACTCCGGGCTGGCGGGGTAACTCCTTCAGCTGAGCTTCGATGTGTTCTTTTCTATTTTCATTGTCTATCATTTTCTATCACCTTTTATTTTGTGAATTATTGCTTCTGCACCAAATAATTTTAGCCAAATTATTCTGCAGTTTTAATTTTAACTTTTTTGCCTGAAAAAGCAATTCCTAACTGCAGCACCTTAGTTATACCTCTTTTTTCTAATTCCTGCTGATATTTTCTCTGCTTAATTTGTTCCAGAGCAGCTTGAACTGCTTCATCATATTCATCTATTAAAATAATAACCTTTTGCTGATAATATTCTTTTAAATAACGCGAAAGATTTTCTAAAGCAAATTCATAAGCAGTCTGCTCAGCTTTTAAAGCCATTATATTTTTGTACTCTTCCTTTTCATAATCTAAAAGATTATCACTTTCCAGAAGATAACTATGCCGCTGAAATTCTACAGAAATTGTTCGTTTTAGCCTCTGCAGGGCAAGCTCCCAGTTATTAGCTCTAGAACCTTTAAAATCTAAGTTGATTACTGGAAACTGTCCCATTTTCTCTAGATATCTGGATCCAGTATTCGCTATTTGCAAATCACTAAATAAATTCGAGTTATCATCTCCATTTTTTTCAAAGAAATAGCGCAGCATTGAAAGGTTTAAACTCTTCCCAAAACGCCTGGGTCTAGGTAGAAGAAGCACTTCAGCATCTTCCTCAATTATTTTTTTTAACAGACTTTTATCTGCATAATAATAATTTACTTCTCTCAATTTTTTGAAATCATTAATTCCAATTGCTAATTTTTTTGTCATCCAGCTGCCCTCCTCACATTTTAATTATGATTGCTTTAAATTAATTTCAATCCAGGCCGTAGAGATTTTACAGACTATCAATAAATTTATCCACTAATTCTGGATCAAACTGACTCTCGGCACAGCGTTTCAGTTCTGCTTCCGCTTCCTTTTCAGTCATTGCCTCTTTGTAGGGGCGGCCGCTGATCATTACATCGTAAGAATCAATAATGGTTAACATTCGGGAAAGAAGTGGTATCTCCTCTCCAGCCAGACTTTCTGGATAACCAGAACCATCCCAGCGCTCATGGTGATGTAGAATTTCATGTGAGATATGAGCAAAATCTTCAAGATTAGAAGTAATTCTAAATCCAGTTTCGGTATGTTTTTTAATTATTTCCCATTCTTCTTCGTTTAGTTTACCAGGTTTATTTAAAATCTCCTCAGCCACTGCAATTTTACCGATATCATGCATCTGAGTCAAAAGATAGAGCCTATCCTGTTCTGAATTCGATAGTCCAACTTTTTCGCCAAATCTTTTTGCCATCTTACTCATCCGCTGCACATGTTCTTCAGTTTCTGAACTTTTCTCTTTTAAAGAAGTCAAAAATGCTGAAAGCACACTGCTGCGGGCACTTTTTCGACTGGCAATTTTATTTTTATACATTCGATCCTCAGCCTTACTTAAAACAGCCATTAAATCCTGCTCTGCATCTGTTTTGGAAGCTGTTCCCAGGGAAATCGAAACTGCAAGCTGCCCCTCTTCCTCTGCTATCTGCTGGTTAATTCTTTTAATAATTACTTCACTTTCTTTTACATTAGTCTGAGGAAGCAGTACTACAAATTCATCTCCACC
Source organism: Halanaerobiales bacterium (assembly GCA_036172385.1). Lineage (GTDB taxonomy): Bacteria > Bacillota > Halanaerobiia > Halanaerobiales > Halanaerobiaceae > Halanaerobium. The sequence continues at coordinate 3,790 of JAXKWB010000009.1, forward strand.
CCAGCGGGCAATTATATCCTCATCCCGGCAGGAATTATCAATCATCTCTGCTGCACTCTTAATCAGCTGATCTCCAACCTGATGTCCATAGGTATCATTGATCAGTTTTAAATTATTTAAATCTCCCATAATTATACTGATTGGCTGCTGGCGGGGAGTGTCCACCCTTTTTATTTCCTCTTCCAGAAAAGCTCGATTATATAATCCAGTTAATTTATCATGAAATCCAAGATATTTAATTTTTTCTTCACTTTCTTTTCGTTCGGTAATATCCCAGCAAAATCCTTCAATCACAAAGCTTCCATCTTTCTTTTCTTTGCTGACCCGGGCGTTCATTTCCAGCCACAATATATTATTGTTTTTATCATAGGCCTGATAGACAAAATTGTTGATCATCCCTGCTTCTTTTATCTGGCTGATAAATTGTTGGCGCCGTTCTGAATTTACATATAATTCCTGGCCCAGATGATTATAATGCATTACAGTTTCCTCAACTGAATCAAATCCCAAAATTTTAGCAAGATGGGGGTTAATCATCTGCACTCTACCATCAGAAGTAGTTTTGAAAATTCCAACCGGAGAGTTTTCAAATAACTGCCTGTATCTCTTTTCACTTATTTTTAATTTTCTTTCCGACTCCTGGCGCCTCTGCTCATTTATAATCTTTTCAATCCCCAGAGAAATATCACCGGTCAGTTCTTTTAATAAATCAATTTCCATTTGATCAAAATGATTTTCTTCAGCTGTACAGAAAGAAAAAATACCCCAGGGTTTACCGAGTGCTCTCAGCAGAAAAAAGGCTCTTGAGCCGCAGTGATTTTGCGGTAGAATATCCATTTCATTTAGATTTTGACAGCTGTTGATAACTAAACTATCTTTTTCCTGTTCAATTAATTCTTCTTTGAAATTTAAAACTGAATTTTCCAGCTTTAAATCATGGCTGTCCCCATGTTTGATATAATTACAGCTGTTTTCGATGGTGGTCAGTATCTTAATTTTTTCCTGGCCTGAATTAATCTTACCAATCCAGACATTTTGATATTTTCCAGACTCAGAGGTTATCTGTGCCGCCTCCTCTATGAGTTTACTGATCGAATTCTCTCTCACAATCAGCTGATTAACCATACTTAAGGTTCTATAAATTTTATTTAATTTTCTCAACTCAGCCTCTGCTTTTTTACGGCGGGTAATATCTACAGCAGTGCTGATTACTAACTTGCGGCCATCTTCCCCTATCCCCAGGGGAGCTGTGCTGAATTCCCAGATTCTTTTTTCACCACTTTTTGTTATAATTTCAAACTCACCAGCTCTGCCTTTCTGACGGGTAAAAGACTCTTTGATATTTTTTTCAGCTTCCGCATTTCCCCCCTGGTAAGCCTTATTTATCCAGCTTTTTATATCAGGTATTTCTTCCTTTTTATAACCACTGATATTTTCCCAGGTATCATTTACAGTTATAACCTCTCCCTCCTCAGCGTGAACCATAATCGGAAATGGCGACTCACTGATCGCAGTAGAGAACATTTTTTCTCTCTGTTTAATCTTCTCTCTCATTTTATAATTTTTACTGACATCTCTAAAAACCATCACAGTTCCATAAATATTTCCATCGTCAGTTTTAATAGGAGCAGCACTATCTGCAATATGGTATTCACTGCCGTCTCTGGCTATCAATTTTGTATGATTTGCCAGCCCGACAATCTTGCCGTGTTTTAAAACTTTATCAACCGGGTTTTTGACTTCAACTCCAGTCTTTGAGTTAACAATATTAAAGATTTCTCTAATATCTCTATTTCTTGCCTCAGCTATAGTCCAGCCGGTTAATTCTTCAGCAATACCGTTCAATCTTTTAACCCGACCTTCTTTATCTGTTACGATTAACCCATCACCTATAGAATTAAGAGTTATAGAAAGAAATCGGCGCTGTTCTTTTATTTCTTTTTCCTGCTCTAAATTTTCTAGAATATTGGTGATTTTAGCTGTGATTGAATTAAGCAAATCAAACTCTTCTTTTAAAAATACTGTTCCCTGATGCTGAATTGGGTGCTGATTTAAATAAACAACCTCAATCCTTCCTACCTCTTTATTATTAATTTCCAGCGGCTTTTGCTGACACCATTCTGTTTGCCTAAAGTTAGGAGTTTGATATTCATTTCCCTGATAGATAATTCTGGCCTCACAGTCTCCGGGAAACTGATAAGATGGTGGAATTCCCTGAACAACTTCATTCAATAATTGATCAAGATCAGTATTTAAATTTTCAGCTGCTTTGGAAATTCTATAAAGCCCTGTCAGCTCTTTAACCCGTTCTCTGAGTTCAAAGTTTAATGTTTTGACACTGGAGGTGCTCTTATAAATATACAAAGCTGCAATAATAATTACAGAGACTTCAATTAAATACTGCGAAAGGTCTATATGGAGGTTATATAAATCCTGAAGAGCAAGTACAGAAATTGCAAAAATAGTTGAATAAACTGCACCCTTTTTTGCAAAACTTAAGCTGCAGTAGATTACAAATAAAATAATAAGGGGTTCTATGACTTCCAGCCTGGCCAGTAAGGCAATCAAAACTATGGCTGCAGCTATAATAAATGCAGCAGCTTTAGATTGAAATATTTCTTTAAGTCTGTCAGATTTCTCCAATTTCTGCACCTCCATTTGGGTACCGGGTACTTAGAAAATTTTACCAATTATCAAATTCATCATTATCACCATTTACTATACCTGACTCACAATATTTTTTATATCTACTTACTGGATCTTTACAGAAATAGTAAGAAAAAATATTATCAACATCAACTAAATTATCTTTCTTTTCTCCCAGATAAATGTTATAGCTGCTCCACTTATATTGTTCTGGGCTAGAAACTATCTTTGCTTTAACAGGATTTAAATGAATATAACGGCTTAATCCAATATCATAAGCAGCATCAACTATAAGTTTAGACTTATATCTTCCTTGAAATACATGCCCCACTAAGTCATATTTTTTATTAAAATACTTAGCATAATAAATATTTATTTGTCTCATGATCTTCCAGATCTCCATTCCTTTTGTTTTGATCTGTAAATGAACATGATTTTTCATTAAACAGTATGAGCTAAGACTAAATGGATAATCATTTTTTATCGATTTTAAAATATTCAAATAATACTGGTAATCAATTTTGTTTCTGAATAATTCTTTTTTTCGGTTCCCTCTACTCATTATATGATACATTGCACCTGGATACCAGATCCTTTTCTTTTTTGGCATAAATTATCCTCTTTTCTTTATTAGAGTATGCTAATTATACCATATTTTTACATCAAAAGAAAATAATTTAACTTAAAATGGAAATGATATCCAAGTACCCGGTACTTTAAAGCACTTCTTTTAAAAATTTACCGGTATATGAATTTTCATTTTGAGCTACTTCTTCCGGGGTACCGATGGCTACAACTTCGCCACCTTTTTCTCCACCTTCTGGTCCCAGGTCAATTAGATAATCTGCAGATTTAATGACATCAAGATTATGCTCAATCACAATTACTGTATTGCCATCTTCGCGCAGGCGGTGCAGAACCTCCAGCAGCTTTTTGATATCAGCAAAATGGAGTCCGGTTGTCGGCTCATCAAGTAAATAGAGAGTTTCGCCTGTACTTCTTTTTCCAAGCTCTTTGGAAATTTTAATTCGCTGGGCTTCACCACCAGAAAATGTAGTTGCTGGCTGACCAAGTCTAATATAGCCGAGACCAACATCATAAAGTGTCTGCAGCCGACGGCGAATTGGTTCGATATTTTCGAAAAACTCGACAGCTTCTTCCACTGTCATATCCAGGACATCAGCTATTGTTTTACCTTTATATTTAATTTCTAAGGTTTCACGGTTATATCTTTTACCATTACAGACATCACAGGGAACATAGACATCAGGTAAAAAGTGCATCTCAATTTCTTCAATTCCCTGCCCCTTACAGGCTTCACAGCGGCCGCCCTTAACATTGAAGCTGAAGCGTCCAATTTCATATCCGCGCTGTTTAGCCTCCGGAGTGCTGGCAAAAACATCTCTGATATAATTAAAGACCTTTGTATAAGTTACAGCATTAGAGCGGGGAGTTCTTCCAATTGGTGACTGATCAATATTAATCACTTTATCAATCTGATCCATTCCCTGAACTTCATCGTGCTCACCCGGATGCAGAGTTGAATCATGAAGCTCCCGCATCATTTTTCTCTTAAGTGTGTTATTAATTAAAGTACTTTTACCAGAACCAGAAACTCCGGTTACACAGGTAAAGGTACCTAGAGGAAAATCCACATCTATACCTTTTAAATTATGCTGTCTGGCTCCTTTGATACTGAGCCACTTTTCTCCAGTCGGATACCTGTCTTCAGGTACCTGAATCTTCTTTTTACCGGATAAATACTGGCCGGTAAGTGAATGCTCTTCCTCTATAATATCAGCCAGAGATCCTTCAGCCACAATTTCTCCACCGTGCTTTCCAGCTCCAGGTCCCATATCAATAATGTAATCAGCAGCTCGTATTGTATCTTCATCATGTTCAACCACGATTACAGTGTTTCCTAAATCCCTGATATGCTCTAAGGTACTGATCAGGCGGTTATTATCTCTCTGATGCAGACCAATACTTGGCTCATCCAGGATATATAATACTCCCATTAAACCTGAGCCAATCTGAGTTGCCAGCCTGATCCGCTGGGCCTCACCACCTGAAAGTGTACCGGCTGACCGGTCCAGACTTAAATAATCAAGCCCAACATCCAGTAAAAAACGCAGTCTTTCTCTAACTTCTTTCAAAATTTCCTTACCAATCCTGGCCCGGCGGTCATCCAGCTCCACCCCTTCTATAAATTCGTGGGCTTCTTTAATTGTAAAGGAGCTAAATTTAGCTATAGAAATTCCACCAACTGTTACTGCCAGCACTTCTGGTTTGAGGCGCTGACCGTGACAGACATGACATGGAATTTCATTCATATATCTTTCCATCCGCTTATGAGTACCTGGACTATCAGATTTATCCATTCTTTCCTTTAGATATCCTGTTATTCCCTTGAATCTGGTGGTATGGTCTCTTGTTTTACCATAACGATTTGTATAGGGAAAAGTGATTTTTTTGTTATCTCCATATAATAATTTATCTAAAATCTGATCATCAAGCTTCTCAATTTTTGTCTCCAGGCTAAAATTATACTCGTCTGCCATTGCCTCTAAAAGTGCCGGATAGTAGCGGCTGGAAGAGCTGGCCCAGGGTATAATTCCTCCATCAGCTATCGATTTTTCTCTATCCAGTATTAAATCAGGATCAAATTCTTTTTTCACTCCCAGACCGTCACAGTTATCACAGGCTCCATAGGGTGAGTTAAAGGAAAACATTCTGGGTGACATTTCTTCCAGACTAATATTATGCTCAGGACAGGCAAATTTTTCACTGTAAGTTGTTGTTTCACCATCTATCTGATCAATCATTACCAGTCCTTCAGCATATTCCAGAGCAGTTTCTACAGAATCAGCCAGCCGCTCTCTAATCCCCTCCTTAACTACCAGGCGATCAACAATAATTTCAATATCATGCTTAAAATTCTTATCCAGCTTTTCTGCTTCTTCTAATAAAATTGTTTCTCCATCAACTCGAGCTCTGACAAAACCATCTCTCTGAGCCTGCAGAAAAGTGCGCTCATGTTCACCTTTACGCCCGCGCACAATTGGCGCCAGGATCTGAATTTTAGTCCTCTCCGGCAGTTCCAGTACCTGATCAACAATCTCATCAACTGTCTGCGATTTAATTTCTTTTCCACAGATAGGACAGTGTGGAATACCTACTCTGGCGTAGAGCAGGCGCAGATAATCATGAATTTCGGTTACCGTACCCACAGTTGAACGCGGATTGCGGCTGGTTGTTTTTTGATCAATTGAAATTGCAGGAGAAAGTCCTTCTATATATTCTACTTTTGGTTTTTCCATCTGGCCCAGAAACTGGCGGGCATAGGCAGAAAGTGATTCTACATACCGGCGCTGGCCTTCTGCATAGATGGTGTCAAATGCCAGTGAAGACTTACCAGAACCACTTAAACCTGTAATTACAATCAATTTATCTCGCGGTATATCAATATCGACTTTTTTAAGGTTGTGCTCTTCAGCACCCTTTACTATTAAACGTTCTAATCCCATTAAAATTACACCTCTTTTAGGGTACCGGGCACTTGTCAAAATTTGCCTTTTTACACTTTTTACTGCTATTGTTATTTGGCAAATTTTGACAAGTACCCGGTACCGATTATAATTTTTTTTCTAATTCTTCTATTTCGTCTCTAATCTGAGCAGCAATTTCAAACTCCAGGTTATCTGCTGCTGATTCCATTTCATCTTCTAAATCTATAATTAAATGCTGTATTTCTTTGCGTGTCATATTATCATAATTTTGAGTATTATCATCAGCATCTTGGTTATTCTGACTTTTGTCATAATAGCGGCTTTTATCCTCAGACACTACCATATCAACAGGCTTTACAACATCTCTTACCGGTTTGATAATTGTTTCCGGAGTAATATTATTATCTTTATTATGCTGAATCTGAATTTCTCTTCTTCTCTCAGTTTCATCAATTGCGGTTTTCATTGAATCAGTAATTTTATCGGCATACATAATTACCTTACCACCAACATTACGGGCTGCACGACCAATAGTCTGAATCAGTGCCCGCTGGGAACGCAGAAAACCTTCCTTATCAGCATCTAAAATTGCAACTCTAGAAACCTCCGGTAAATCGAGACCCTCTCTTAAGAGGTTAATCCCTACCAGGACATCAAATTCTCCCAGGCGGAGATCACGAATAATTTCCGAACGCTCAATTGTATCAATATCAGAATGCAGGTAGCGAACTCTAATTCCAGCTTCAGCGAGATATTCAGTCAGATCTTCTGACATCTTTTTAGTCAGAGTTGTGACCAGAACTCGCTCACCATCTCCTACAACCTGTCTAATTTCTTCCAGCAGGTCATCAATCTGGCTCTTTGTCGGCCGGACATCAATTTCTGGATCAACAAGTCCGGTCGGACGAATAATCTGCTCCACTATCTGCTGGCTGTGCTCCCTCTCATAAGGACCGGGAGTTGCAGAAACATAAACTGCCTGTGGCACAACCTGCTCAAATTCTTCAAAATTTAGCGGCCTGTTATCCAGGGCAGAGGGGAGTCGAAAACCATACTCCACCAACTTTTCTTTACGGGAGCGGTCTCCGGCAAACATACCCCCAATCTGGGGAACTGTCATATGTGACTCATCTATAATTACCATAAAATCATCTGGAAAATAATCCAGAAGAGCCATCGGTCTGGAGCCAGGCTCACGTCCTGCCAGATGGCGGGCATAATTTTCAATTCCAGAACAAAAACCCATCTGTTCTAACATTTCTAAGTCATAGCGGGTCCGCTGCTCCAGGCGCTGGGCCTCAACCAGACGGTTTTCTGCCCGCAGTTCTTTTAATCGCTCTTCCAACTCAGCATTTATTGTTTTAATTGCCCTTTCAACCTTATCTTCTGGAGTAACAAAGTGGCTGGCCGGATAAATTGTCATCTCATCTATTTCAGCCTCGACCTCACCGGTCACAGTATTAATCCGGGTTACTCTATCAATTTCATCTCCAAAAAGTTCGACTCTGATTGCAATATCCCTGTAAGCAGGAAATATATCTATTACATCTCCTTTAACTCTAAAATGACCCCGGGAGGTATCCATATCATTGCGGCTGTACTGCATAAAGATCAAGCTTCTGGTAATCTCTTTGCGATCCATAATCCTGCCGACTTTAAGATCCAGAGATAAATTTAAATAATCATCTGGAGAACCCAGGCCGTAAATACAGGATACACTGGCTACAATTAATACATCTCTTCTTTCAAAAAGAGAAGTGGTTGCTGATAGCCTTAATTTTTCAATTTCATCATTGACAGACGAATCTTTCTCTATATAGGTATCAGTCTGAGGCACATAAGCTTCAGGCTGATAATAATCATAATAACTGACAAAATATTCAACAGCATTATCCGGAAAAAACTCCTTAAATTCACTGGTCAGCTGAGCTGCAAGTGTTTTATTATGGGCAATAACCAGAGTTGGTTTATTGACCTCTTCTACCAGTTTAGCCATGGTAAAAGTCTTTCCAGTTCCTGTTGCACCAAGCAGTGTCTGATGGCGATGGCCTTTTCTTACTCCTGCAGCCAATTTTTCTATTGCCTCCGGCTGATCTCCTTTTGGTTCAAAAGGGGCCTTTAATTTAAACTGTCCATCCTTCACTAATTATCCCCTCCAAATTTACTAATAATAATTCAGCAGAACATTAATCTTCCTTACAATTCATTATTATCATAATTATATTTATTATACTCTTATTTAAAAATAATTTCAGTAAAATTTATGACATTTTTAAATAAAGTGAATATATGTTTAGGTGCTGTTCTTCTATTATAGCAATAATCATTACTGAATTAAAGTTAAATATTAAATCAATTTACTATTAATTTGTGAAGATATGCACTTTAACCAGGTACGAAACGGCCGTTTTGTACCTGGTAAGTATACGTTAACGTAAAAAAGAGCCCAACTAAGGGCTCGAGCTCATGAGTTTTAACTTACTTTAACTTTGCCAATTTCAGTTTTCACTTCATGGCTGTGATTATTAAATGATTCTTTAAGATGTTTAATACTTCCCTGAATTTCAGCCACATCATTAATCAATTTGTCCATTTGATTATTCCTATAATCCTTATTTTCTTCTAATGCTTTTAAAATAAGAGTATTTTCTTCAAGCTGTAGACGCGCAGAATTTAATCCTCCAGTATTTTCATCTATCTTGGTTCGTATAGAGGATATCACCTCTGTGTTTTTGTCTACCTTGGTTCCTATAGAGGATATTGCCTCTGTGTTTTTGTCTACCTTGGTTCCTATAGAGGATATTGCCTCTGTGTTTTTGTCTAGTTTCTCTTCCAGGGGAGAAATCTCTTCTTTTATAATCTGCCTTATACTATCAAGAAAATCCTGCTCCAATTAATTCACCACCTGTCTCTTAATAGCTTCCATAATTCTAAATTGATAACCAACTTTACTGATGCCAGTATTTCAATTCATCATAATGATCATAAAGTTTTTCCTCATAATCCCGACCCACTAAATAATCGGACTTTTCTTCTTGATATTCGGGGGCACTTTTTATCTCTTCTTTGGTTTTATTTACAAATATTTTTTCCTCATTCCAGCTTATATTCTCTAACCACTCAGGTGCGATTAAAACATCCTTCCCAGGTAAAATATTTCGAGTGTCTACTAAAAGGTAACGAATTACCCAATTTTCCTCATCAACAAATAAATCTTCCAGATGACCAAATTCATCGTCTTCTGCCTGAATGTGATATCCGGTAAGCTCATTAAAACTGCGCAGGTTTGATTCTAGATCCTCTTTTCCAGTCTGTTTTTGCTCTGCGGTAGATTCTTCATAATTAAATATCTTATCTCTGATCATACTTCCCGGCTGAACTGCAGGGCCGCTGGAAGGATAGGGACTTGTCCAGTAAATTGGCCATTCAAAATGCTTTACCAATTTTTCCTCAATTTCCCTGGAGATAGGTTTGTTCTTTTTGATACTTGGACCCTCTTTTAGTTCTTCAGAATTTAGATTAACAAAAATCTCTTTAGTTTTATAATTTATTTCTTCAAATGCTTCTGGAGAAATCAACGTTTGCTCATTTTTGAGCCAATTTCCAGTATCGATAACTATATATCTCATCACAAAACGCTCCTGATCAAAATAAAAATCCTCTACTTCTCCAAGGTCTTCTTCCTTACCATGAAGAGTATAACCTTTAAGATCTTTCATTTTTCTTAACATAAATACTCACCTCTTTTAGATTTTTAAAATATCAGTCTGTCAGTGATTTATATTCTTATAACATGATTATAATATACAAATTTTTGAAAATCAACTATTCTGATTCGGTATAACCCTGATTAGAATTAATTTCTCAATTAATAAAACTCGAGAACCTTGAATCCAGTTTATTCATCTCTTAAATCCAGTGCCATCTCAAGCTCATCAGTAATAATCATATCCACTTTTTTTGCCAATAATTCTACCACCGATTCTGGAAAATTAACAGTATAAACATTAACCTGCAGTCCCATAAAATGTGCATTATCAACTATTTCCTGCTCAGCAGTCAAAAAATGAAGGTGTAAAGCATCAAAACCTCTTTTAAATGCATAATCAGATGAATTTATCATTTTTGCCATCAGTAAAGCTCCAGTTTTAATTTCCGGCTGCAACTTTTTAACTTTCTGCAGACTATAGTGATTGAAAGAAGAAATAATAACTTTTTCTCTAATTTCAAATTCGTCCACCAACTCCAGTACCTTTTCTTCCAATTTCGGGTAAGGTAAATAATTTTTTAGCTCAATATTAATAATTTCTAATTCTCTTACAACTTCCAGTACTTCTCTCAGGGTTGGGATTTTTTCTTCTTTAAAATCTGCACTATAAAACTCTCCAGCGCTCATCTCTTTTAATTCCTGCAGAGTATGATCTCCTACCAGGCCACTGCCGGTCATTGTTCTATCAATTAATTCATCATGAATCACTACAACCTCTCCATCTTTTGTCAGCTGAACATCAAATTCTACCCCATCAGCTCCATGTTCTACTGCTTTTTTGAAGGCTATCAGAGTGTTTTCTGGATAACCTGCTGCCCCACCCCGGTGTCCAATAATTTTTGTCTTCATAAAATCACTTCCCTTTATCTAGCTTTAAAAATACTTTATTTTGATAGTTTAATAATATAACTTTTGCTCAAAGGCTGCAAATCAGGCGTAAAAAAACATAATAATTCTAGTTCAATTAAATACTATTTTATCATGCTTTTTACTCTGCTTATTCTTTTATTCCCTGAGTTGCAATTCCTTTAACAAAAAATTTCTGGGCCAATAAAAACACTATTATCGTTGGTATAACTACTATTATTGTCCCGGCCATTATTAATCCCCAGTCACGCTCCGATGCACTTGTAAATAACATTTTCACTCCCTGCTGAGCAACCTTCATTTCATCAGAGTTTAAGATAATTAAAGGCCAGAGGTAAGCATTCCACATTACTAAAAAATTTACTGTTGCCAGTCCAGCCAGTGCTGGCCCAGATAAGGGAATCAAGATTTGAAACAAAAATCGAAAAGGACCACAACCGTCAAGCTGAGCAGATTCCATAAGGGATTTTGGAATAGTTAAAAAATGCTGTCTCATTAAAAATGTTGTTGTAGCACTTGCTAAAAAGGGGAGAACTAAACCTGAATAAGTATTGGCTAAACCAAGATTACTTACAAATACAAATAAGGGAACTACCCTTACCTGCATGGGCAGCATTAAAGTAAATAAAATAGCAAAAAACAGTGTTTTTTTGTATTTAAATTCAAAATGAGAAAAAGCATATCCACTTAAAACTCCAAGAGCTAATTTCCCAAACATTACAATTACAGAGGCAAAAAGGCTATTTAATAAAAGTCTATCCAGATTAACTAAGTTCCAGGCGTTTATATAATTATCAAAATAGAGTTTATCTGGTATTAATGACGGTGGGTAGGAGAAAATCTGATCTCTAGGTTGGAAGCTCACACTCAGGGCCAGTAAAATCGGCATCAATACTATAAAACTAATTACAATTAAAAGTAAATGGGTAAATAATTTATTTAAAAAATCTTTGCGAGATTTTCGCATTTTAAGCCACTCCTTTAGAAAAATTAGATTTATTAAATACTTTCAATCATGCCAAATTAAAAATTTACTGATAATGGACCCCTTTACTTACAAATTTAAAGTGAAAAAAAGTAACAATTAAAACTAAGATAAGTAAAATTACAGATTGTGCAGCAGCCAATCCCAGACGGAAATTAACGAACATATCTCTGTACAACTGATATATCAAAATATTAGTTGCATCTGCAGGTCCCCCCTGAGTCATAATATCTATAATACCAAAAGACTGAAAAACTGTAAAAATAATATTCATTATTATCAAATAAAAAGTAGTTGGAGACAGTAAGGGAACAGTAATCTTCCTGAAAATCTGGAACGAATTGGCTCCATCAATCCTGGCAGACTCATAAACACTGTCTGGTATAGACTGCAGTCCGGCCAGAAAAAAGATAATATTAAAACCCATGTTTTTCCAGATAGTTGCTATTATAATAGCAATAAAAGCAAAAAATCCATTAGTCAACCAGGGAATTTGTATATTAAATAAAAGATCCAAAAAGTAATTAATATGCCCGGCCACTGGATTTAAAAGAAATACCCAGAGAGAACCGGACACTGTAGGAGAAATAGCATACGGTATAAAAAAAACAGTTCGATAAATTTTAATTCCTTTTAATTTCTGGTTAACAAGTACCGAAAGAATTAATGAAATTGCTAAACCACCGAAAATTGTTACCAGTACAAAAATAGAAGTCCTCACTAAACTTGCCCTGTATGTTGGATCAGTAAATAAGTTAATATAATTATCAAAACCAGAATAAATCTTGCGAGCCCCAAACGGTGCCGTACGGTAAAGGCTTAAGATCACAGATTGAACTGTAGGCCAGTATAAGAAAAATGTCAAAATAATCATTGAAGGTAAAATTAATAAATATGGGACAGAGAAATGAGAATCATAATCCTGTTCTTTCAATTTATTTCAACCCCCTCCAAAATATTAACTGAATTGATACTTATTATAAAAATAACCCCCTCCCCAGTAAATGAGGAAGGGGAAATAATCATTTCAAAACTGCAAAAATTGATTGCAGCATTTATTCAAATAGTGAATTATATTGTTCTAATGATCTATCAACTCTGGCGGCAGCTTCATTCATTGCTGCCTGAGGAGTTAAATCTCCCTGTAATGTTTTTTCAACGGCTTCTTCAACTATCTGTCTGACTTCAGGGAATGTACCGATTAATGCACCCTGAGTTGCAGGAGATCTTTTACTTAGTAATAACTGAAGAAAAGCAGTTAAATGATTGGGATTCTCAGCAAAAAATTGCCCATTCATTTCGTGCTCTACAGCTGCTTTAGTTACCGGGAAATAACCAGTGTTTTCAAACCAATATACCTGCTGCTCCATTTCAGTCAGGTAGCTTAAAAATTCCCAGGCTGCTTTCAGTTCTTCTTCTGGATGATCTCTTACTGCCCAGAGACTCGCACCACCAATTACAACTCCGCCTCGATCTACACCTTCTGGCCGGGGCAGGAAA
>JAXKWB010000010.1:0-20838 GCA_036172385.1 Halanaerobiales bacterium
ATCTGAAGCAGCTTCAACACAGAGCTCCTTAAAATTTTCGGAAACAGAGGCTTCCTCACTTGCCAAAAACCTTGTTCCCATTTGAACTCCGTCAACTCCCAATTCAAACATCGACTCAATATCAGCAGGAGTAACTACTTCTCCAGCTCCAATCACCGGAATATCAACATTCCCAGTTATTTTTTTAACTAAATCAAAACTATATTCATCACTCCCTAGATGTCCACCTGCATTTCCACCTTCTACCACAACAGCCGCAGCCCCCAGCTTCTGAGAAATACGAGCTAATTTTAAAGATGAAACAATAGGTATTACCGGGGTATTAGATTCTTTCCCAACCCCAAACATATCACGAGAAAATCCAGCTCCCGAAATTATACAATCTATTCCTGCTTCTACTGAAGCTTGCAACAATTCACTAAAACCAGTAGCAGCAAACATTATATTTACGCCAATTATACCATCACTTAATTTTCTTGCCTTCTTAATTTCTGATTTCAATTCCTGTGGTGTCATAACTGAAGCACCAATTACTCCAATTCCACCTTCATTAGCAACAGCAGCGGCAAGTTCTGCCATTGAAACTCTAATTGCCATCCCTCCCTGTATAATAGGGAATTTAGCCGTCAAATCTCCAATCTTTAATTCAGGTAACTTCAATTTATCACTCCTAAAAATATTCTCAACTTCATTCTACCTTATCTTATCACAGAATCAACAAGATTTAAAATTTTTTTGACTATTAGTCATATTTTAGCCTGAATTGATTAATTCGATGGCCTAATTTCTATTTCTCCAGCAATAAACTGCTGTTTATATTCTTCCACTTTATTTAATATTTCCTGGTTCAGCATATCCTCTGCCTGATTCTTCGCTAAAATAAATGCATTATCGACCAGACCATATTCTTTTCTTTCATTTACATAATTATCATTATAATAGTTTCCAATTATCTGTTCCACTATATAATCTGTATTTTTTTGAATAACTGTTAAAATATTATTAGGTGCAAGATTAATGTCTCCAGCATCTAGAGAAATTAATTTAATATCTGCTTCTAAAGCGGTATCTATTATGCCTTTTGAGGCAGGACCAGCAGCATAAAAAATAAGATCAACATTTTGACTTACAAGTTCCTCACTTATTTTTTTTGCTGTAGAAAAATCATTAAAACTGCCCAGATAACGGTTAATTACTTTCACTTCTGAATTTACAGCCTTAACTCCTGTCTTAAAACCGATCTGATAGCCTTTAATTATCTCGGTTTCCCGACCACCAATAAAGGCTACAGTAGAACTTTTAGTTTTTAAAGCAGCAATCACTCCTGCCAGAAAACCCGCTTCTTCCTCTCTAAAAGTTAGGGACATCACATTTTCTTCTTCTACAACTCCATCAAAGATTACAAAATTAATATCTGGATACATTTGAGCAGCTTCTTTAATTGCCTGTTCCATTGTAAATCCAGTACCCCAGATTAAGTCAAATTTATTTTCTGCAAAATGATTTATATTAGCCTGATAATCAGTCATCAATTCAGATTCTTTAAACTCCAGTCTTAAATTAAAATCCTGTTTAGCCTTTATTAAAGATTCTCTTAACTGTTCATTATAACTATTATCTCCAAAGCCGCCAATATCACTAATTAATGCTACCTTTAGATATTGAGCAGATACAGAAAATGAAAATATTAAAAGCAACAATAAAATAATTAGTATACCCTTATAGTCCATCTTTTTAGTCCTTTCTTGATTAACCGTTATTATATTTAGCCAGACTTTGATAATCTATAGAAGTGTTTACAGACTGCAGCCTTTTATCCTCTCCATTATCAGTCACAACTAATAATTCACCGCTGTCAAGCACCTCTTTAATAACTCCCGTATAACTGATATTTTTAAAATCGAAGTCTATTTTTTTACCAACTAAATTCAATTCTTTTTTCCAGCTTGCAAGAATTTTATCTCTACTGCCACCTAAATATTTTTTAATATAGAAATTCATTTTTTCTATCAATTTTGCCAAAAATATATTCTTATCGACCATTTTTTCTTTTTCCAGATAATAAGAAGTAGCTAATTTTTCAATTTCTGAACTAAATGTAGTATTATTCAAATTAATACCACAGCCAATTATTATAAAAGTATCTCTTTGAACATCAAAAACTAACTCTGATAAAATACCACAAATTTTCTTTTTATTTACTAAAATATCATTGGGCCATTTCAAATCTGTTTCTAAATCAAAAAATTCAAAAGTCTCTTTAACAGCCAGGGCTGCGGCTGCAGTGATTTGTGGGATCTGATCAATATTGTTTTTTGCCTGAAAAAGAAAAGAAACCGCTATACTGGCCGGATCACTGGAAAACCAGCTGTGACCACTTCTTCCTCGACCTGCAAGCTGCGAATCAGCGGCAAAAATAATTAGGTCCTTACCTTCCTTTTTTTTGTGTCGACTCTTCTGTACAAATTCCTTAGCCTGATTATTAGTTGAATCTATACTTTTAAATAGTTTTAAAGAAATATTTTGAAACAGTGACTGCTTCAGCTCATTCTTTATTTTATTCTGATTAAAAATACTTATATTTTTCATAACTAATTCTCCTAGAAAAAGGACCCCTGAAGGGCCCCTTTTAATTATTTATTAAATTATTAGCAGCTTGTTCCTGCTTTTATTTTTCTTACTTTAACAGCATCATAGTTTAATAATAGTTTAATAAAATATGCATAAAGCGGAATATTAATTAGCTGACTGACCACTCTTGGCGGCATTAAAATTGTAAATGGCACGCCAAATAAAGTGTTTATAAAATATGGCACTAAAATCAAAGAAGAAATTAGCTGTCCTACTGCAATTGATATAAAAATTATTGGCATAGTCCTACACCTTTTGAGCACGTAAAAAACCATAAATCCTGGAATGAATCCAGTCAAAAAGGATGTAAAAGTAAAATGAGGCATATATGCTCCCATTGGATTAATAAAATAACCAAGCAAATCGCCAAGTGCTCCAACAATGCCACCAGCAACTGGACCAAAAGCAATACCAGCAAAAATAATCGGTAAGGCACCAAAACCAATTCTTACACCTTCAACTCCTGCAATTGGAATTCTGATACTTAAGATTCTGGTTAAAATAATAGTTAAAGCTGTTAAAAAAGATAAATAAGCAATCTTTTTTGTACTTATTTTCATATTCTACACCTCCCCCCTCTCTGGTTAGATGATAGTTTCAAATCTGCACCAAAGAAAGAGGACACTTTGGTGACAGCGGACGCGACAGGGAGACCGCAGCTAAATAAGCTTTCGTTTCAGAGCAACGTCCCATCTCTGAACACTCTACGCCTCCTGTCTACTCTATCACTATATTATCTTAATTTTATTATAACCTATTTATTAAATTTTTTAAAGTTATTTAGAACAATCCAGAAATTTTTCCATCAGCATCAATATCAATATCTTCTGCAGATGGCCGCTCTGGCAGGCCGGGCATTGTTAAGACAGGTCCGGTCATTACAACTAAAAAGCCGGCTCCTGCCGATAGATTTATTTGATTAACACTGATTCTAAAACCGGATGGACGTCCCTTAAGGTTGGGATTATCAGAAATAGAGCTCTGAGTTTTAGCCATACAGACTGGAATATCAGCATAACCCTGTTCTTCATATTTTTTGATTTGAGCCAGAGCTGTATCACTATAGTCAACTCCATCGGCTCCATAAATTTCAGCGGCAATTGTTTCAATTTTATCTTTAATCGGCGCTTTTTCGTCATAAAGGAATTTAAAATTACTTTCTTTGTTTTCTAAAACATCTACAACTGCATTAGCAAGTTCTTCTCCACCTTCTCCACCTTTAGCCCAGACTTCAGATAGAGCTACCTTAACTCCAAGTTTTTCGCATTTTTTTCTTATCAGTTCTAACTCTGCTTCAGTATCATCAGGGAATCTATTAATAGCTACAACAGTAGGCACTCCAAATTTATTTACATTTTCAATATGTTTTTCTAAATTTTCCATACCCTTTTCTAAAGCTTCTAGATTTTCTTCTTTTAACTCATCTTTCTCTACACCACCATGCATTTTTAAAGCCCTAATAGTTGCTACAAGTACAGTAGCATCAGGTTTTAAATCAGCAAATCTTGATTTTATATTATAGAATTTTTCTGCACCTAAGTCAGCACCAAAGCCTGCTTCTGTAATTGTAATATCTCCCAGTTTCATCGAAAATTTAGTTGCCATTACACTATTGCAGCCATGAGCAATATTTGCAAATGGTCCTCCATGGATAAAAGCGGGTGTGTTTTCTAAAGTCTGAACCAGATTTGGTTTAATCGCATCTTTTAAAAGTGCTGTCATAGCTCCTTCAACTTTTAAATCATGAGCAGTTACACTATCACCATCATAAGTATAGCCAATTACTATTTTGCCTATCTTTTCTTTTAATTCCATAAGGTTATTGGCCAGACATAAGATTGCCATAATTTCGGAAGCAACTGTGATTAAAAATCCATCCTCTCTCGGATAACCATTTTTTGCTCCTCCCAGACCGACCACAGTATTTCTTAGAGCCCGGTCATTCATATCGACTGCTCTTTTAAAAGTGATCTGGGTTGGATCAATATTTAATTTATTCCCCTGTTTAATATGATTATCAATAGCTGCAGCCAGTAAATTATGAGCAATACCTATCGCATGAATATCTCCGGTAAAATGAAGATTAATATCTTCCATTGGAATAACCTGAGCATAGCCTCCACCTGCGGCCCCTCCTTTGATACCCATAGTCGGACCTAAAGAAGGTTCTCTGATTGCAATTACTGCATTTTTGCCAATTCTGTTTAAAGCCTCACCCAATCCGACAGTAGTAGTAGTTTTACCTTCCCCAGCTGGAGTTGGTGTAATGGCAGTAACCAAGACCAGCTTCCCCTCATCATTACCGGATAGTCTCTGTAAAACATCCAGTTTAACCTTTGCCTTATACTTGCCATATAATTCTAGATCATCTTCTTTTAAACCGAGTTGATCAGCAATCTCTATTATTTCCTTCATTGTAGCTTCCTGAGCAATTTGAATATCACTTTTCACTATACTTCCCCCTCAGATGATTTGTTAAAAATTTTAAATTATATTTAAAACTCATTGTAATATTTCAATGTAATTTAATTAATTCCTGCTTTGATATTTATTTCACTTAAAAATCCTGTCTTTTAAATTTTTAACTGTTTTCTGGAGTTAAAGAATGTTTTAGCTCCACGATTAACCATAAAAAACACAGTCAAAGTAACACTTCCTAAAATACCCATCATAATTGCAATTTGATATTTGATAGCAATTATAGGTGAAGCACCTGCCAGAATCTGACCGGTCATCATCCCCGGTAAAAATACAATTCCAATTCCCATCATCGAATTAATTGTAGGCAACACAGCATTATAAAAAGCCCTATTACTTATTTCTTTGGCTGCAATTTCTGGTTCTGCTCCCAGCATTAGATAGTTTTCAATTAAATCCTTGTTATCCCTAAATCCATCAATTAAATGATTAACCCCCAGTGAAATACCGGTCATTGAATTTCCAATTAACATTCCAGAAAGTGGAATAAAATAGTCAGCTCTAAACCAGGGATCAAGTCCGACTACGGCCAGCACAAAAAAGAAAATACTAATCGAAGTTCCCAGAAACATTGAAGCTGCTATAATACCTTTTAATTTCTTTGAGATTTCACCATCAACCCTACCATAAATATTATAAACTGCAAAGATTTCCATAATCAATAAAATTAGCAGACTATAATATGGATTCTGATTGGCAAAAATATATTCTAAAATAAAACCAACTGCAACTAATTGAATGGTCATTCTAACTGAAGCCAGCAATATTTCACCTTTATGACCTATTTCTTTCTGTTTAACAATAAAGAGTAAGACAAAAACAAAGATATAAGCAAACAGAAGTTGGAATAATTGAATATTAATTATATCATTCTGCATATCTTCACTCCTTCCTTAAATTCATTTTTACTGGTATTTAAATTATAATCTTATTATTCTGCCACTATTTTACCTGCTTCTATATTAATTATTCGATCAGCAAATTTATTGGCTATATCGGGGCTGTGGGTCACCATAATTAAAGTTCTATCATTTTTGCGTACATAATCAACTACCATTTTGATGATTTTCTCTTCTGTTTTATGATCTAAAGAAGATGAGGGTTCATCTAAGAGCAGCACTTCCGGTTCCAGCAGCATAACCCTTGCTAAAGCCAGCCGCTGTTTTTCTCCTCCAGATAAAATTTCTGCATCATCATTCAGATCTTGAGTTAATGAAACCTTCTGTAAAAGATCTTTATAACTTAAATCCTTCGAACTGCCATTATCTGCAATTTCTTCAGTAATTTTAAAATTATCTTTAATGCTCCCTTTAAAGATTTCTGGATCCTGGGGCAGCATCACAACTTCTCTCCGTAATGCAACCGGATCATAACTTTCAATATCCTGACCTTTATAAGTTATTTTTCCCTGGTCAGCTGTAATCATATTATTTAACAGCTTTAAAAAAGTTGTCTTTCCACCACCACTGCTGCCCAGGATTGCAGTAACCATATTTTCATCAATTTTAATATCTCCAATTTTTAAAATATCTTTGAAGTTAACCTTCTCTAATTTGAACATAGTACCTCCCCCGCTTTGTTATTCCATAATTTCTTCAGATAATTCCCTGGTTTTTGTTTTAACTTCATTTAAAACATCTTCCCCTTTTGCAGTAAGACTGTAATATTTTCTCACCTTACCTGCAACAGTTTTTTCTTCGCTAACTAAAATATCATCTTCCTCCATGGAGTGAAGAATTGGATAAATAGTACCTGAACTTACTTCATAACCATGACTTTCTAATTCTTCAATCATCCAGAGTCCGAAAAAGGGTTCTTTTTTTGCATGATAAAGAATATGAATTCTCATAAAAGCTAAAAAGACTTTTCGTAAAATTGTGTTTTCCATATTTTCACTCCTTTATCGTTTCTCGATATCGGATTCTATTATAGCATTTCGATAATGAATTTTCAAGTTCAAAACTTATATACAAATACTGACATAATTCGACAAGTTCCCGGTAGGTGCACATAAAAAAAAGACCAGCCCCGCAGGACTGATCTCAGTTTAATCATTATTTATAAATTTAACCATTCTGGGGTTCAGGTTCAAAAGTAGTAACTATACTTTCCTTATTGTCCTGATCTCCATCAGAGTCATCTGATTCTTCAATCCTATCTTTATCAGGATCTCCGGTAATTTCTTCACCTCTCATCAAACGTTTAATCTGATCAGCATGTAAAGTTTCATATTCTTTCAGAGCTGAAACAATTTTTTCAACTGTTTCAGAATTCTCTCTCAGTAATCTTTCAGCTTTACTGTAGCATTCTTCCACCATTTTACTAATCTCTTTATCAATTCGAGCAGCAACTTCCTCACTGTAATTTCTCTGACGAGAAATATCCCTGCCAAGGAATACCTGCTGGTCATGTTTCTGGCCCAGAGTTAAGGGTCCTAAGTTTTCGCTCATTCCATATTCAGTCACCATTGCTCTGATAATTTTAGTTGCACGTTCAATATCATTTTGAGCCCCAGTACTAATATCCTCAAGGAAAATTGCCTCTGCAGCTCTTCCTCCCATTAAACTGGTAACCTTATCCAGCAGCTGTCCTTTAGTCATAAAGTTCTGATCATCTGAGGGAAGTGGAACCGTAAATCCACCAGCTCTTCCCCGCGGTATAATTGTAACTTTGTGAGTTCGATCTGCATGTTCTAAAAGTTCTCCCAGCAGAGCATGTCCAGTTTCATGATAAGAGACAAGATTTTTCTCTTCTTCAGTAACTACTTTACTCTTTCTGGCTGGTCCTGCAATAACCCGATCAATAGCATCATCAAATTCTTTCATTGCTATGATTTTCTTTGATCTTCTGGCAGCTAAAATTGCAGCCTCGTTGGCCAAATTTTCCATATCTGCACCGGTAAATCCGGGTGTTCTTTTGGCAAGAACCTCTAAATCAATATCATCACCCAGTGGTTTATCCTTTACATGAATTTCCAAGATTTTTTGTCTTCCCAGTCTATCAGGTTTATCAACCATTACCTGGCGGTCAAAACGTCCAGGTCTCAATAAAGCTGGATCTAAAACATCAGGTCTATTGGTTGCCGCCATTAAAATAATACCTTCATTTGGCTCAAAACCATCCATCTCAACTAAAAGCTGATTAAGGGTCTGTTCTCGTTCATCATGACCGCCCCCAAGACCGGCACCACGCTGACGACCAACAGCATCAAGCTCATCAATAAAGATAATACAGGGTGCATTCTTTTTACCTTTTTCAAATAAATCTCTAACACGAGATGCACCAACACCAACGAACATTTCTACAAAATCAGAACCACTGATAAAGAAAAAGGGAACTCCAGCTTCTCCGGCAACGGCTTTTGCCATTAAGGTTTTACCGGTTCCTGGAGGACCGACCATTAATACTCCTTTAGGAACTTCAGCACCTAACTCAGTAAATTTATCCGGTTTTTGCAGAAATTGAATTACTTCCTGTAACTCTTCTTTTACCTCATCATAATTAGCAACATCATCAAAAGTAACTTTCACATCACTTTCATTCAATTTTGCTTTACTTTTACCAAATGACATCATCTTACTGCCGCCGCCCTGCATTTTCTGCATAATAAAAATCCAGGCAACAATTAAAATTACAACAGGCAAAATATAACTTAGAATATTAATCCACCAGGGTGTTGTTGGCTGTGGTTTAGTATTAATATTTACATCTCCAGCCCTAAGTTCCTGCATCAACGAAGGAATCGCTTCCGGTGGAACCGGAACATTAAAACCTCTATTGTTAAATGTACCTGTCACTTTCTGATTACCAATAATAGTTACCTTATTAATATTATCAGCTTCAACCTCCCGCAGAAGATCTGTGTAAGTAAAATCTTCTATAGTTGTTGGCCCCTGCTGCATAAAAAATTGAGCAACTAAAATTGATATAGCAATCAGAATTAAATAAAATCCTATATTTTTAACAAACTTATTCAAATTTATTTACCTCCCCTACGACTTAAATCATATACAGTAAAATATTATAACATAATATTTATATTTTGTAAATGAAATGCCCTTCTACTTTCTATATATTTTTTATCCAAAAAGTCTAAATTAAAATATCAGCTAAATTACATTATAACCTATTAATATTAAATTTCAATTAAAATATACAGAAATATAAATTTTTTAAGCCGCTGAGTATTTTATATATATAATTTTTCTTTTAAAACACCTATAAATGAAAGATTTCTGTATTTTTCTGCAAAATCAAGACCATACCCAACAACAAATTCATCCGGAATTTCAAAGCCATTAAAATCAGCATCTAATTCTTTTTGTACCCTTCTATCCGGCTTATCCAGTAAAGTAACTATTTTAATACTTTTTGGATCACGAGTTTCCAGCATATCTACTACATGTTTTAAAGTACGTCCAGTGTCAATAATATCTTCTACAATCAGAAGATGTCTTCCTTCTATATTTTCTTCCATATCCTTAATAATTCTTACAACCCCAGAAGATTCGGTAGAGGCACCATAACTTGAAACATCCATGAAATCAAAAACCACTGGCAAATCAATTTCTCTTGCCAGATCAGCCATAAATAAAACTGCTCCTCGTAAAATACAGAGCATTACAATATCATCATCATCACCATAACTATCTGTAATTTCTTTACCTAATTCAGTAATTCGCTGCTGTAATTCCTCTTCATCAATAACTATTTCTTTGATATCATCTGCAAAAACAGTATTTTTTCCCATAGTGATCCTCCTAATTATATTTTAATTCTAAAATTAAAATCTTATCTGTTTTTTGAGTAATCTTATAGTCATCAGAAATCTTATAGGGAGCAAGCCAGACAATATTATCTTCTGCATCAACAATAAGCAGCAGCTGACTGCGTTCATATTTCGGGATTTTTTTATCGATTAAAATATCCTTAACTTTTTTATTCCCTTTCATCCCCAGTGGTCTGAACTTATCTCCATCTTTTCTGTTTCTGATAAATAATGGTAATTGAAGTTTATCATAATCAAATGCAGCCTGTTGAGGATTATCAGAAAATGAAAAGTCAGCACTGTCAACAATTTCCATTTTCAAACTCCGGTCTTTGTCAATCTTAATTTCTTTTCCCAGTTCAATTTTAACCTCATTTATTAATCTTGCTGCCAATTCATCTTTTTTGAGAAAGACTAAATTGGAATAACTTATCTCAACTCTGATTCCGGAAGCAATATCTACTCCCCGTCCGGTTTTTGAGTCACTAATCAATTTTTCAATTTCGAAAATATGATCAAGATATAAATCAGCCAGATTGTCATTTAAACGATCATAAATCAACCTGTAGATTCTGCGCTGTAGAACCTGCTCAATTTTTTTAAACTGATTAAGATCAATAATTATCTGATCATAACTTTCCTTCTTAACTATTTTTTTATATTTCTTTAAGGCTAACTGCTGTAGAAATTCGTTTTCTGCGGCCAGCAGTTTACTACTGCGGGCAATAACTTCTCTGACATTATCATTTATTTTAGCTTCCACAATTGGAAAAACTTTATTTCGGATTATATTTCTGCTGTAAATATTTTTCTGATTACTGCTGTCAAAGCGGGGCTCTAAATTATTTTCAGAACAGTAGTTTAAAATTTCCCTTTTACTGAAATTTAACATAGGATGAATAACTTTAATCCCCTTCAACTCTGCTGCAGCCTGAATTCCACTTAAACCCTGGAGACCTGCTCCTCTAAATAAATTCAGCAAAACAGTCTCCGCCTGGTCATCTCTATGATGAGCCAGGGCTAATAGGTCGAAATTATTAGTTAACATTATTTCTTTAAAAAAATTAAATCTTTCCTCGCGAGCAGCTGCTTCAGCAGATAAATAATCCTCTCTAATAATCACCGGCAAATTAACACGTTTTGAAAAAAAATCAATATTTCTATTTTTAGTAAAGTTTTCTACAAACTCTGCTTCTGATTTAGAATCTTCTCTAAACATATGATCTAGATGGGCAACAGCTATTTTTAGATTCAATTCTTGCCTTAATTTATAAAAAAGATCCAGCATCGCCAGTGAGTCAGGCCCTCCAGAAACTGCCAATAATAAGTTTTGACAGTCAGCAAGCAGTTTGTTTTTGATTATAAAATCTTTAAATCTAGCCTGCATTCGTCAAGCCTCCTAAAATATCTCTGTTTTATATAATTCTAGATTCATAGATATAAACCTGCACAATAACTTTATTTAATTGCCTAACTCTTCTTTTAAAAGTCCATAAAGTAGATCATGATCACTTACATACAATTCTTTACTGTCTATATAATCTAAAATGCTTTTTAAAATGATCAAGCCTGCTATTATAATATCTGCTCTTTTAGGCTGCAGTCCCTGTATTTCTTGACGCTGTTCTAAATTAACTTTACTTAAATCACTTATGATTTTTTCTAATTCTGTTTTTTCTATTTTTAAATTTTCTATTTTACTGCTGCCATAATCTTCTAAAGCAAGTTTAACTGCTGCCAGGGTTGTTATTGTACCACCAACTCCTTTAACTTTAAATCCCTGCTTTAAATTTAACTTAGCTTTTAATATCTCTTCAACATATTTACTTATTTTATTTCTTGTTTCAACTTCCCATTTTGCTTCAGGATTAGTAACAAATTTTTCTGTCATCCTGACACAACCAAGATCAAGACTTTCAAATTTAATCTGATCAGTTTCCGGCCAGATAAACTCTGTACTCCCTCCCCCGATATCGATCAAGAGAAAGTCAGTATCTAAATTAGAGACTGCACCCAAATAATTTAACTCTGCTTCTCTTTTACCACTTATTATTTCAAGTTCAAAACCCAGTTCTTTGAGTTTAGACTTCAACAAGTCAGAATTATCAACATCTCTGAGTGCACTTGTTCCAATAACTCGAGTTTTTTGGACCTGATATTCCTCAATAATGACTTTATATTTTTTTAAAGCTTCAAAAACCCGGTCAACCGCCTCATTTTTTAGTTTTCTATTTTGATCTACACCCTCACCCAGGCGAGTGATTTCTAATCTTCTGGCCAAAATATTAAAAGATTGCTCAAAAGATTTTTCTCCAATTAAAAGACGACAGGAATTAGTTCCAATATCAATTGCTGCTGCTTTCAAATTGATCAATCCTTTCTTCACAAATCTTACAGCTTTGCGGCCAGTCGATTCTATTAAACACAATTTCGCCAGCTGGATTAGCCTGTCTGACTAAAAAATCAGCAAGGTGAGTATGTAAACACTTAATTCCTTCTTTATCTCTGATTCCACCAACTCCTGATTCCAACAGCGTTTTATATAAATCCTGAGAAATACTTTTAGCTTGCTGCAGCTGCTCAGCTGACAACAAAGCATTTCTGCTGGCAGCATAGCTTTGATGTGCCGCCTCCATTAAATCTCTAAATTTTTGATCAGATTTCAGCCTCTCACCCAGTTCAGAAATCAAATTGCTTTCTGCCTCCAGTCGGTCAACTTCATAGCTTAAATAAGGGCAGCTGAGCCAGTAAATAGTTGGAGCCGGGATATTATTAATAAATGGGTTAACCTTAATCACGGCCGGATATCCAAATGGGCAGCAGACTTCAGTTTCCATAAAATTTTTTATTTTTCTATCTAGCTGCAGCTCCACAATTTTACGATCATTCATAATTACTACTCCTATAAATTATTGATTATAAATTTCTATATAAAAAAAGAGAAAACACCCCTTAAACGAATTAAAGGATGTTTAAAAAGTCAATAAAAAATTGGCAAATATTTATTTAGAACTTCCGCCATTTTTTGCATCTCTGCTTTTTAGATCTTGCTGACGTTCACTGCTCTGCTTTAAGAAACGGTCCATTTTTTCTTCAAAGGACATCTCTGGAGCATGATCAATGCGGTCATCTGGATCCTCTAATTGTTTGATGGAAAGACCAATTTTCCCGTCATCATCGACATTAATAACTTTAACCTTAACTTCGTCTCCTTCTTTAAGGAAATTACTAATATCTTTTACATAAGTGTTAGCAACCTCAGAAATATGAACCAGGCCAGTCTCTCCACTTTCCAATTCAACAAAAGCACCAAAATTTGTTATCCCTGTAACTTCTCCTACAACTGTACTTCCAACTTCAATGGACATGCTTAAAAAATTCCTCCCTAGATATTAATATTATCACTATTATAACTTAATTAGAGCAGATCTGTCAAATTTATCAGCAAAATTTAACTAAAATTTTAAAGTTAAAGAAATTCTACCGCGCTTCTGGTCAACGTCAAGTACTTTTACCTCTATATTCTGACCAATTTCGACAATTTGAAATGGGTCACTGACATACATCTGACTCATCTCTGAAATATGAAGCAGCCCATCCTGTTTTAAACCAATATCTACAAAAGCCCCAAAATCTACTACATTACGGACTTTACCTTTAAAGATCATTCCAGGCTCAATATCCTCAATTTTTAAGATATCTTTTCTAAAAATTGGAGCAGGCATCGAATCACGTGGATCTCGCCCCGGCTGCTTTAAAGCAGCAACTATATCTTTAGCAGTTGGCAGACCAATTTCTAAATCTGCAGCTGTTTTTACTAAATCAATCTCATTTAATTTTTCTCTAATCTGTTCGAGCTTTGCTTTATCCCTGATATCTGCAGCCAGATAATTAATGTTTTCTAATATCTTTTCTGCTGCCTGATAAGATTCCGGATGAATTGGTGTCACTGCAAATGGATCCGGTTCAGAATCCAGACGGATAAAACCTGCTGCCTGTTCATAAGTTTTTGGTCCAAAACCATAAACTGCAAGCAGTTCTTCTCTTTTTTTAAATTTCCCATTTTCACTTCGGTGTTCAATAATTTTTTCTGCATTATTAGAACTAATTCCCGCTACATAGGTTAAAAGTGGCGCAGAAGCTGTATTGATTTCTACCCCAACATGGTTAACTGCATCTACAACAACTTCGTTTAAAGCTTTTTCCAGGTATTTTTGGGAGATATCATGCTGATACATTCCGACTCCAAGGGATTTAGGATCTATTTTTACCAGTTCAGCCAGGGGATCCTGAATTCTGCGACCAATAGAAATTGCTCCCCTGATTGAAACATCTAAATCCGGAAATTCTTTTCGTGCCAACTTAGAAGCTGAATAAACAGAAGCTCCAGCCTCACTAACAATAGTATATTCTACATCCATGCCAGCTTTTATCAATTCTGCTACAAAACTTTCTGTTTCTCTACTTGCAGTACCATTACCAATTACAATTAAATCAATCTTATGTTTTTGAACTAATTTGGCAAGGGTTGAGGCAGCTGCTTGCTGCTTATTTACCGGTGGATGAGGATAAATAGCTCCTGTCTCCAGAAGTTCGCCATCTTCAGCTAGAGCTGCCAGTTTACAACCTGTTCTAAAGGCCGGGTCAACAGCAAGTACTCTTTTGTCTTCTAAAGGTGGCTGCATCAGTAAAGACTTTAGATTTGTTGAAAAGTTATTAACTGCTTTAGCTTCTGCTTTTTCAGTCAAATGATTGCGTACTTCCCGCTCTAAAGAAGGAAAAATCAAACGTTTATAGGCATAATCCACAGCATTAACTAAATGCTCAAAGCTGCCGCTTTTTCTGTTATCAAAATCATAAAAATTATAGATCATCTCTACTGCCTTCTGATCATCAACCTCTGCTTTAACACGAAGAACTTCTTCGTTTTCTCCTCTGTTTAAAGCTAAAATCCTGTGGGGTGGAATTTTATTAATGGATTCTTTAAACTCATAATAATCCTGATATTTACCCTCTTCATCTTCATTTTTTTGTTCAGAAACAATTTTAGCAGTTTTAAAAACATAATCTCTTATATTTTTGCGCAGCTCAGGATCATCAGAAATATCTCCTGCAATAATATCTTCCGCTCCACTTAAAACATTTTCTATACTCTGCAGTTCTTTTTCGGGATCAAGATAATCCCGGGCCAGCTCTTTAATTTCAGCCTCTGATTTTTGCTGAGCTAAAATTAGATCTGCTAAAGGTTTTAAACCTTTTTCAACTGCTTTAGCGGCCTTTGTCTGCTTTTTGACCTTAAAGGGGCGATATAAATCTTCAACTTCCTGTAAAGTATCTGCCTTTTTAAGCTTTGACAGTACTTCATCATCTAATTTATCCTGTTTATCTGCTGCTGCAGCAACTTCATTTTTACGCTCATTTAATCTGCGTAAATAATCAATTTTTTCTTCTATATTCCTGATCTCTTCTTCATCAAGACTGCCGGTCATCTCTTTTCGATAACGAGCAATAAAAGGTACTGTATTGCCTGAGTCTAAAAGTTCGACTGTGGCCTTAATGTTAGCTTTCTTTAAATTTAGTTCTGATGCTGCTAAATTTAATAAATCTGATTTAATATATTCTGACATCAAAAAACTCCTTTGCTTAAAGTTAAATTATTTATATTTAAATTACATAATTTCAGCTGTCGCCTCTACTTTGACTTATCAGAATCCGATTTTTCCTTTTCCTCGACCGGAATAAACATTTTTTCTCCCGGTTTTACCAGCCCCAATTTTTCTCTGGCAACCTTTTCTATATATTCATTACTATCACTATTGGCTAACTGTCTTTTTAACTTTTCGTTTTCTGCTTCAGCCTGAGCAATTTTAGTTTTTACTTTTTCAATTTGGTTTTCCAGCTGATTCATCCTGGCCATATTTTGATAAAAATTAAAGGCAGCAACAGCTGTAATAACTATCACAATTGTAATTACCACCGGATTTAACAGAAAGTCCCTTCTCTGTCGAGGCATTCTTGATTCCCCCTCATCAATTAATAATGATTACAATTGTAATTATACTTTAAATCAAACAATTAATCAAAAAAAGCAGCCGAATTTTAAACTCGACTGCTTAATGATTTCTATTTACTTTTAAATAGCATACCTCAATTTAAGTCAACCTCTAATTAAAATATACATTCTTCTGTTTCTGCATCAAAGATATGAATTTTTCTTAAGTCAACCCCAAGAGAAATTGTATCTCCAACCTGAGCAGTACTTTCAGCTTCTACCCGGGCAATTAAAGAATGGCCTTCTTCTGCTAAATAAAGATAGATCTCAGAACCCATTGGTTCTACAACATCTACATCAGCTTCAAAAGAATTATCTTCTTTAACTTCAAAGTCATGAGTAATATTGGTATCTACAATATCTTCAGGTCTGACACCAAAAACTACCTCTTTATCAACATAATCTCTAATATGATCTTCTTTATCTTCAGGTATTCTAATCTTAAATGCACCATCACCTTCTAGGTAATAAGTATCTCCTTCTTTTTCAATCTTGGCATCCATAAAGTTCATAGCAGGAGAACCAATAAATCCAGCTACAAACATATTATTAGGCTTATTATATAAAGTTAATGGGTCATCAACCTGCTGGACAACACCATCTTTAAGTACCACAATTCTATCTCCCATGGTCATCGCTTCAGTCTGATCATGAGTTACATAAATCATTGTGGTCTGTAATTCATCATGCAGTTTAGATAACTCAGTTCTCATCTGAACTCTTAATTTAGCATCAAGGTTAGAGAGAGGTTCATCCATTAAGAATACCTGTGGTTCACGTACAATTGCACGACCTAGAGCAACACGCTGTCTCTGACCACCGGATAACTGCTTAGGTTTTCTTTCCAATAACTGCTCGATACCCAGGATATCAGCAGCTTCCTGAACTCTTCTTTCAATTTCATCTTTAGGAAACTTACGTAATTTAAGTCCAAATGCCATATTATCATAGACATTCATATGGGGATATAGAGCATAGTTCTGGAAAACCATCGCAATATCTCTATCCTTAGGAGCGACATCATTAACTACATTCTCTCCAATTTTTAAAGTACCCTCAGTAATTTCTTCCAGACCAGCAATCATTCTTAAAGTTGTTGATTTACCACAACCAGAAGGACCTACCAGTACAATAAACTCCTTATCTCTAATCTCTAAATTCTGATCTTTTACCGCCTCTAAATCACCAAAACGCTTATAAATATGTTCTAAAGTTACACTTGCCATTAAAAAATCCTCCTCTTAATTTTAATTATATTTTGATATTGATGACTCCCTGATAATTAATTCGGGAGTTAAAACCTTAATTTGTTGACTATCCATTTCTTCCTTAATCAATTTTAATAAAAACTCTAAAGAATATTGACCCAGTTTTTCCACCGGCTCACTTAAAACAGTCAGTGGTGGAGAAATGACTGAGGTTAAAATATTATCACCATAACCTACTACTGCAAAATCATCAGGAATAAAATATCCTCCCATTTTAATAGCCTCTACCAGTCCAATTGTGGTCAGCTCTCTGGTAGAAATAAAGGCATCTGGTATTACATCTCCTTCAATGATTTCTAAGAAAACATCATAGCCAGCCTGTCTATCAGCTGCAGTAGAAAAAATTAAATCATCATTAAGTTCCAGCCCTGCATCGCTCAATGCATTTTTATAACCACTAATTTTTTCCTCTTCAATCAAATCATCTCTATCTCCACAGACAAGAGCTATTTTTTTGAAACCCTGTTCTCCAAGATGTTCTACAGCCTTATAAATACCCTGACTGTAATCAGTTAAAACTGAAGTGAAGAAATTTTCCTCTGCCAGGCGGTTAACCAGAACAATTGCATTATCCTGGCTGAAGCTGGCTCGCAAAAGATGGCTGCCTACTAATTTACCACCAATGAAAATTGCGCCATCAACCTGATTTGATTCTAAAAGAGAAAGATAGGACTTTTCTTTTTCTTCCTGATTATTGGTATTGCAGAGTATTATTTGATAACCCTTTTTTTCAGCAGCTTTCTCAATGCTTTTTACAATCTTGATATTACCCGGACTATCCATTTCTGCCATGATCACAGCCAGCATATTGGTCTTTTTGGCTGCTAAACCTCTTGCAAGCTGATTTGGGCGATAATTATTTTCCTTTGCAATTTTCAAAATTTTTAACTTTGTCTTCCTACCAACTCCCGGCTTATCATTTAAGGCTCGAGAAACTGTAGATTCTGCTACATCAGCCATACGAGCAATATCTTTAAGGGTTATCTGCATCTTTTCGCCTCCAATTCAAGCAAAGTGCTTAATTTACGCAAGCGCTTGCGAAACTTTGAAGAAAAAAAGAGTCTGTAATAATTAACTCTTATTATTACTATTCGTCACAGACTCTTAAATTCCTTCTTTTTATTTAAATTTTTTATAATTTTTTTATTATCTCATCAAAATCAATAGAATCAACATCTGCATATACAAGATGTGCTTTACCAACTCTTCCTTCCGGACCAACCCCTACAGCCCTCATGTTAGCAGCCAGAGCAGCTTCTATACCGGACTCAGCATCCTCTAAGACTACACATTCTTCTGGCTCCAGCCCGAGATTCTTAGCTGCATGCAAAAATAAATCTGGAGCAGGTTTAGCATGCTCTACACTATTTCCATCTGCAATCGTATCAAAAATATCTGTAATTTGCAAGTTTTTTAAAACTTTTCTGGCATTTCTGCTGGAAGATCCAACTGCCAGCTTATAGCCTTCTGCTTTTAATTTGTTTAACTTTGCTTCCATATCATCCAGAATTTCATCTTTACTTATTTCTTCTAGATAGACCTGATAGTATTCATTTTTGCGATCTGTCCACTCCTTTTTTTGCTCATCCGAAACATCCTTACCATCTAAAATAATATCCAGAGACTCCATTCGAGAAACTCCACGCAGCCGTTCATTAACTTCACGATCGAAATCCAGATCCTCTTCATCAGCCAGTTTCTGCCAGCTTTTATAGTGATATTCTGCAGTATCCGTAATTACTCCATCAAGATCAAAAATAAAACCTTTAATTTCTTTTGCCATCATAATCACTCCCATTTATATCTTCTTAGAAAATTTAAATAACTTATCAGTTTAGTTCAAAGCAAAACTAGCAATAACTTTTTCTCCCGGGTCCAGGGTTGGCCTCCAAATTTCCATCTTATCTGCTGCAGCAGATAAAGGCCGGGACATCCCTTCCATAAACAAACAAATTTCTGTCAGCTCATCGACTGGTATCGGGTTTTCAGCAAAAATATTACTGATAATTGTAATATGAAACATCCATTCCCCATAATTCTCGATGGTTGAGATTCCTTCAGCTGCCAGACTTTGATGAACAGCCTCAGAAAATTCCCGCAGGGACTCTGTCTCATTGACTTCCAGTACCAGCTGATGCTGATCAGAAAATTTAATGCAGGTAAATCGATCGACTTCAATTTCAATTTTACCAAATTTTTTTGCTTTTTCTCTCAGAATTTCTTCGGCCCGCTCAGCCCTGCTTTTTTCTATTCTATCAATTGTAATATGAAGCTGCGGATATATCTGATCTGGATAAAGATCATAGTGTTCTGAAACTATTTTTTGAACCTGGGAAGCAGTTTCTACTAATTCTTTTCCAGGGATTAAAACTAAAAAAAACTCATTTTCTAAGTCTGCAGCTTTTATCATAATTACCTCTCCATCTCTAATTTTCCAGCTTTTTTATTTTTGAAATTAAATTATCTTTTTCTTTTAATAAATATATATTTTGATCTTCCTCTAATAATTTATTCCAGATCTTTTCTGCTTTTCCTTTAATATAGTCTCTTTTTTTTATATCAAAATTAGAAAATAAAATTTTTCTCTTCTCTGGGTAATCAAGTAAAACTTCTAAATTTGCAAGGTTACCATGTCCAAAAGGAAGATCACTTAAAATTATTAAATCTGCTTTTTCAATAAGTTCCCTGTTTTTTTGAATTTCTGTTTCCGAAATATCAATAAACGGAGGGGCTTCCACCATTTTAATTCCAAGTTCTTTTGCTGCCTGCCAGTCAGCATCACCTATATTTAAAACTCCAACAGTCAGCTGATAGCCCAGATTTTCTAATTTATAAAGCCAGTTTTTAGCTGTTCCTCCACCGGCAATAATATGAATTTTGAAATCTTTTTGTTTCCTCTTTTCTATTTTGTTCACCTCAGGTACCAGAGTCACAAAAGGTTTTTTAGAAATCGGATTCGTTTTAATTAGAACTTCCGCATTATAGACTGCTTTTATATTATTCTCAGTTAATACTTTTTCTGGGGGCCCGGCAGCATAAATCCTACCCTCTTTTAGTAATAATAATTCCTCACAATACTGAGCAGTTAAATTAAGATCATGAGAAACTGTAATAATTGTTAAGTTAAACTCCTGATTTAAATAATTTAAAAGATCATATATTTCCCCCTGATAATTAATATCCAGGCTGGAGGTCGGTTCATCCAGAAGTAAAATATCAGGTTTTTGCGCCAGAGCTCTAGCAATT
Organism: Halanaerobiales bacterium; assembly: GCA_036172385.1. Lineage (GTDB taxonomy): Bacteria > Bacillota > Halanaerobiia > Halanaerobiales > Halanaerobiaceae > Halanaerobium. Next base: position 20,444 of record JAXKWB010000010.1, read on the forward strand.
ATTACCCGCTGTCTTTCTCCACCAGACAGTTCGTTGATTAATTTCCCCTTCAATTTTAAAGTATCTGTAACTTCCATTACCTCTTTTACAATTTTTTTATCTTCCTGGCTGAGCCCGGACCATCTTTTTTGGTAGGGATGTCTGCCCATCATTATAATATCATAAACATTAAAATTAAAATTTACTTCTGTATCCTGGGGGACAACTGCCATTTTTTTTGCAAGTTCTAAGGAACTATAATCATTTAAAAGCTGATGATCAAAATAAATTGCTCCACTCTCAGGCTTTAAAGTTTGACTCATATTTTTTAAAAGAGTTGATTTACCTGAAGCATTAGGACCAATAATTCCAATAAATGATCCAGTCTCAATTTCAAGATCAATTCCCCGGAGAAC
>JAXKWB010000011.1:0-6305 GCA_036172385.1 Halanaerobiales bacterium
TACGCAGTGCCACCTTACCCGCTCCTACAATTAAAACTTTTTTATCTTTTAAGTTTAAATTAATTGGATAAAATTTCACTGCGTTTCCCCCTTTCAAAATTCTATTTACTCTTCTTCGCCTACTGCAAAAATTGTTTTGACAGCTTCCAGCTGATCGTCTCTGGCATCTCCATTTTCTACTGCCAGTTCTTTGAGACCAACTGTAGGCTGATGTAATAACTTATTTAAAAGTCGATGTCCCAGCTGTTCAATAATTTCTGCTGCCTCAAGTTCTGAATTTTGAAGCAGATGTAGGGCTCTTTTTACTTCTTTTTCTTTAATACCGCGAGCATCATCACGCATTTCTCTAATTAGAGGGACACAGCGGCGCTCACGCAGCCAGCGCTGAAAATTATATTTTTCATCTTCTATTATTGCTTCTGCTTTTGTAACTTCGTTTTCTCTTAAATTTAAATTTTTATCAATTACCCGCTTTAAATCATCTATATTATATAAATGAACTCCAGGAAGTTCTTCTACATTCTGATCAATATCTCTTGGTAAGGCAATATCAATTAAAAACATGGGGCCGTGTTTTTTCTCTACTGTCTCCAAAAGATCCTCTTTATGAAGCACCGTATGAGGAGCTGCTGTAGAAGCAATTATAATATCTACTTCTCCCACTCGATCTTTAAATTCTTCCCAGTGAATAACTTCGCCTCCATACTCTGCGGCCAGTTTTTCTCCATTGCTGTAGGTACGGTTTGCTACCAGAATTCCTTCTACACCATAATTAAGTAAGTTTTTAAGGGTTAACTCCGCTGTCTCACCTGCACCTAAAATCATCACCTTTTCTCCATTGAGGCTGCCAAAAATATCCCGGGCCAGCTCAACCGCTGCATAACTTATCGAAACTGCCCGCTCATTAATTTTAGTTTTAGTCCTTACCATCTTTCCAACTTTAATTGCTTCCAGGCAGAGTTGATTTAAATAAGAGGCAGTTAGATTTTCTTCTTTGTATTCTCGAAACTGCTTTTTTATTTGAGCCAGTATCTGATCTTCTCCCTTAACCAGCGAATCAAGACCAGCTGCCACTCGATATAAATGTTCCACCGCCTGCAGATCATGGTACTGATAAAGATAGTCATTTAAATCGTTAATTTCATATTTAAAATGGCCTTTGAGGGTGTTTTCCAGCAGCTTATAAATATGTTGTTTTAAATAATTTCTGGCTTCAGCTTCCTTTTCCGAGTAAAGATAAATTTCAAACCGATTACAGGTACTTAATATAAAAAATTCTTTAAACACATTTTTGTTTAAATTCTTTTTTAGTTCATTTTTTATCTCAGCTGTTTTTTGAGAAAGCTGATCTCTAATTAAAATTGGAGCTGTTTTATGATTAATTCCGGATACTAAAAGCTGCATCAAAGCCCTCCTTGCTTTTCAAAATTTTTATCTCTGATTTTTAGATTTTACCCTGATTCAACTTTAAGTATATTACAAAGTCTCTTCGACTGCAAAAAAGTTAAGGTTCAGGTACCGGGTACTTGGAAAAAAATTCCAAGTACCCGGTACCTATTCAACCTATTCAAATATTTTCTCCAGTCTGATACCCGTTCCAGTTGATTTTATCTGCTATTTCGCATTCAGAATTGAGTTCTACTCCTTTTAAAATTTCTTCTTTAAACTGAGGATAACCTGTACGATCAACAATATAACCTATATGTTCTTTAGCCAGACTGGTATCAATATGCCTTTCTATATAATCATATACATTATTGACAATTGCTATTACCACCTCTCTGCTGGCCCACTTTAAAAATGGTTTTGCCAGACGGGGATTCTTTTTCCCGGTTCTTCCCATAATTACAACTTTAAAAAATTGTTCTCCTCTTTCCCAGGCATTTGTCGGACACTGCAGTATGCATTCACCACAGCCAATGCAGCGCTTTTCATCTCTTACGACCCGCTCCTGTTCAAAACTCAGAGCTGAAGTCACCCGCTTCTGGCAGTTATCAACACAGGCTTTACAACCAATACATCGCTCCTGATGATAAATAGGCTCAACCATTCCCAGAATTCCGAAATCCTGAAGATGACCTTTGATACAATCATTTGGACAGCCTGAAAGAGCAATTTTAACATGATAATCATTGGGAAAAATATTTTTTTCTATCTCCTGAGCCATTTCTGTAGTATCATAATTAGAATAACGGCAGACTCGATTACCAATACAGGCAGATACATTCCGGGTTCCTGCAGCTGGATAACCATCTCCAGGATCAGAAATTTCAACCCCAATTTCTTTTTCCATCCCCTCTAAAATAGGAGCAATTTTTTTGTTCACTTCCTCAAAATTCGCAAACGAAATTCCTGGTACCTCAAAACCCTGACGGGTAGTAATATGTAAGGTTCCATTACCATATTCATCTGCAATTTCTTTGATTAAGGATAGATATTTAGCATCAATATGACCACCGGGAACTCGAATTCTTAGAGCAGTAACTTCCCTATCTCTGGTAATTCTAAAAGCATTTTTCTTTATTTTTTTAGTATTAAAAGACATAATAACCTCCTTCTGTTAGTTAATTTAGTCCCTAATTTCCTTAACTTCTGCATAATTATAAACTGGACCGTCAATACAAACATAATTATCTTCAATTTTACAGTGCCCACATTTACCGAGACCGCAGTGCATCTTTCGTTCATAGGAGACCCAGATTTGATCATCAGGAACACCCAGTTTCTGAAATTCAATAATAGAATATTTCATCATCGGTGGTGGCCCAACTACTATTACCTCTGTATTCGCAATATGTTCAAGATCTAATTCTGCAATATGTTCTGTAATTAAACCAACACATTCTCCCCAGATATCACAAGTTTTGTCTACAGTTAATAAAACATCAAATTTTTGACGCCAGCGTTTAATGTCTCTTTCAAACAGAAGGCTTTCTGCATCTTTAAAACCGGCCAGAACTTCAAAACCACTCAGCTGATCTAGATTGTTACTTGCATATTCAATCAAACTTCTTACAGGAGCTAATCCGGTCCCCCCGGCTGCAATAATTAAATTTTTATCTCGATAATTTTCAAAATTAAATCCACTGCCGTAGGGCCCGCGAAGATAGAGGTAATCTCCTTCTTCTAAATCATGAATTTTATCAGTCAGCTTACCAACTTTTCTGATTGTCAGCTCCAGCCACTGATCAGTAAAATTACTGACAGAAATTGGTGCTTCACCATACCCAGGGATTGAGACTTCTAAAAATTGACCAAAGTTAAGCTCAAAATCTGACTCAAGTCTAAATGTATATTCAATTTCTGTTTCCTGAAATATTTTCAAAATCTCTGCCTTGTGCGATAAATATGGATTTTTTAAACTTTTCTCAACAGTTAAAGCCATTATACTCCCTCCTCAATGATTTTTGACAATTTATTAATACATTTTGAAAATGAAATATATTCCGGACAGACATCATCACAGCGGCCACAGCCAACACACATATCAAAATCAAATCTCTCGCCAAAATCATAAATTTTATGCATTGTCTTATAACGCATCCGGTCTCCATACTCTTCTCTGAAGTTATGTCCTCCTGCCATTTCCGTAAAACCATCAATATGACAGCCAGCCCAGCGCCGAAAGCGCTCGCCACTTTTTTCGTTTTCATCATATAAAACATCCTTGACTGTAAAACAGCTGCAGGTTGGACAGGAAGTATTACAGCGACCGCAGGCGATACAGCGATGACTATATTCCGTCCAGAGTTGATGTTCAAAAACTTCATTTGTCAGTTTATCACGGTCAGGCAAATTAACTTCAATCTTATTTTTCCTAATAAACTCCGGTTCAAAATCAATTTCTTCCGCCTGAGATTCAAATTCTGCTGTTAAATCTTGATCATTAACTTCACAGCTGACTCCATTTTCTTCAAAACGCAGAAAAGCTGCATAATCTTCAACTTCTACAGTATTGCTCCCCATTGAAACACAAAAACAGGAATCAAAACCTGAAGTACATTCAATCACAAAAAATTTAACCTTTTCACGCAGCCTTTTATAGTAAATGTCCTCTTCCGGGCCATTTTCCAAAAATATTTTATCCAGACGCTTAAATGCATTACGGTCACAGGGACGTAAAAAAATGATATATTTATCATCTGGATCTGAAGCTATAAACTGTTCTCCTTCTACAAAATGAAAAAGAGTTTCTCTGATTGGAAAGACAATTTCTTTTGCTGAATACTTACTCTTAGCTGTCAATTCAATTTCTTCTAGACTTTTAACCAAGTCATATGTAATTAAATCATTTGCCGAAAAACTATCCTTATTCTTTTTTCGGACTGGAGCATAAATTTGATAATCCTGATTCAGCCTCTCTAAAAGTTGATTGAATCCATTTTCACTAAAATTAAAACCCATTCTTTTTCCTCCTTAGCTATAAATGCCAATTACAATTATAATTTAATATAAAGTCTTTAAGCCGCATTCTTATTTTTGCTTTCTAGACTGGGATGGCCGCTGGAAGCATACCAGTAAAGTGCACCAATTAAAATTGCTCCACCAACAATATTACCTGCTGTAACAAAGGCCAGATTATAGATATATCCTCCTAGAGTTATCGAGGCAGGGTGAGGTATCATTAGGCTCATTGCTAAAAGAGACATGTTTGCAATACTGTGTTCAAAACCACTGCCAATAAAGGCAAATAGACACCAGAAAATTAATGTCAATTTGGCCACTTCATTTTTTGCCTTGATTGCAGTCCAGACAGCCAGACAGACTAAAATATTGCATAAAATTCCCCGGAAGAATAATTCTCCAGCTGGGGCAGCCATTTTAGCCGCTGATGCACTTAATATGAACTCTGATGTAGGTGCTGCAGAAATCAGTCCTGACTTTAAAATCATCCAGGCAGTAAAAATAGAGCCAACTAAGTTTCCGAGATAACAATAAAACCAGAGTTTAAGCATCGAAACAGCAGTAATCTTTTTATCAAGCCAGCCGACAGTCATAATTAAATTATTGCCTGTAAAAAGCTCAGAGCCAGCAAATAAAACCAGAATTAAAGCCACTGCAAAAGATGCCCCCATGACAAGCTTTGTAAATGGTGATCCAGCAGCATTAAGCGGTGCTCCTATTGAAAAAATAAGCATAATTCCCAGGCCAACAAAACTGCCTGCAAAAGCTGAGAAAATAATATATTTCAGCTTATTTGCTTCCATATAATTGACTTTTTTAACGGCAGCATTTCCAACAGCTTCAATATTTTCTCTGTACATATAAATCATCCTTTCTATGTGAAATTTATTACTATTATATGTGAGTATTTTAACAGGAATACTCAGGTTTCTCTGTGATTTAACTCACAGACAGCAGCGATAGGTACCAGGTACCTATAAACTTATAATCTGTCAACTCAATTTAACACTTGTCTATCTACAGTTGATTTTATATAATTAAGACAGATCAGACTCAATATTTAGAATTTTTATTAAATCTATTTTAATTAAGAGAGGGGTTTTAGCATGTATGAAAAGAAAACTATAGAAGAATTCCTGGATGAACTGAGCTCAAATAATTCTATTCCGGGTGGTGGCAGTGCCGCGGCTTTAAGTGGAGCTTTAAATGCTTCAGTTATTAGCTTTATTGCTAACCTGACAGTTGGTAAGGAAAACTATCAGAATGTTGAAGCTGAAGCCAGAGAAATACTGGTAGAAAGTGAAGAATTAAAAAGAGAAATGCTGTTAATGATTGATCAAGATAGTAAAATTCTATCGGATATTTTGGACAGTTATAAAGCCGGAGATCAGGAAAAAGTTAAATCAGTCTGTCAGGATGCTGTAGAATTTTCAATGGACATGACCAAAAAAGCAGTTAGATTAATGCGCCTCAGCTTAGAAATTAGTGAAATTGGAAATAGGATGCTGGCCAGCGACTTTGAAGTAGCAGCTTACATAGGAGATGCAGCAGTTGGTAGTGCAATTGCCAATGTTAAAATCAATCTTAAAAACCTGGATAATGAAGAATATAAAACAAATATCAAAAATGAATATCTAAAGTTAAAAGATGAAAGTTCTCGCCTGAAAGAAGAAATAATCGAACTGGCTAATAATTAATCATTATATTAATATTCCAAATCCGTACTTTATTTAAATTTTAGATATAATTTTAAACAAAGGAAGTGGAGATATGAAAAAACTTGGTGGTAAAAAAATAGCAGAGAAAATAAATAGAAATTTAACTGCCGAAGTCAAAAGACTAAAAAATAAAACCGGAAAAGCACCTCACTTAATTGTACTGCAGTATGGAGAAGATGCAGC
>JAXKWB010000012.1:0-7810 GCA_036172385.1 Halanaerobiales bacterium
GGCCTGAACATTTATTTTATTTATTCAAGCAATTAGATAGTTAACAATTTAGAAATTTTCTGGTATTTTTTCTGACCAATTCCTTTGACTTTAGTCAATTCAGATTTCTTTTTAAACTCACCATTTTTTTCTCTAAAAGCTGCTATTCTTTCTGCATAAGCATTTCCAATCCCCGGAAGTTCAGCCAGTTCAGAAACTGAAGCCTGATTAATATTTACTAAATCTTGCTTTTCACTTTTAACTTTTTGGCTCGGCTCTTTATTTATTTCTTCAGCAGCAGTCTTTTCTGGATCAGGTTGATAAACCTTAATTTTTACCGATGGAGGAGGCACCTGCTGCACTTTTTGCTGTTCGTATTCCTCCGCAGTCAATTGTTGATAGAGCTCAGAATATTTCTTGGCCGAATGATGCCAGCTGTAATCTAAATTCATAACTCGATTGACCAGCTTATTCCAGACACCCTTCTGGTCATAAAAAGAAACTGCTCTCTCAATGGTATGCAGCATATCGTGAGCATTATAATCACTGAAGCTGAAACCTGTACCTTCACCAGTCTCTTCATTATAGGGAACAACAGTATCATTTAAACCTCCGGTTTCTCTAACTATAGGAATAGTCCCATAGCGGAAACTAATCAGCTGACTTAAACCACAGGGCTCATATCGGGAAGGCATTAAGAACATATCAACACCTGCATAAATTTGATCAGCCAGCTGAGCATCATACTTAATATTAACCGACAGATCATCCGGATATTGATGCTGTTTAGCCTTAAAGAACTCCTCGTACTCCCGCTGACCTGTACCCAGAATTAAAAACTGAGCTCCAGTTGCCATTATTTCGTCAAAGACAGCCTGAATCAGATCAAGGCCTTTCTGTTCAACCATTCTCGAAATAAAGCCAATTAGCGGCTTATCTCCATTAACTTCCAGCCCGAGTTTCTGCTGAATATGAACCTTATTGGCTATTTTTTTATCAGTTTCTCCCTTTGAAAAACGAACTGCCAGATTCTTATTGGTCTCAGGATCAAATTTATCATAACTGATCCCATTTAGTATACCAGTTAAATCGTCGCCCCTCATTCTTAATGAATAATCAAGACCTTCCCCAAAATAGGAAGTCTGAATTTCGTTGGCATAACTTTTACTCACTGTTGTCACATGATCAGCATAGACAATTCCTGACTTCATATAATTAAGCAGACCATTATGTCTGATATTTCCACTTTCCCAGTGGTGAGGAGCTACCCCTAAAACATCTCCGGCTACATGCCCTGCAAACTGCCCCTGATAACGAAGGTTATGAATTGTAAACACTGTTTTAATATCCTGATAATAACTCTGCTGACGGTAACGGTCCGCAAAGAGTAAAGGCAGGGGACCGGTCTGCCAGTCATTTGCATGAATAATATCCGGCTTAAAACCAATTACCGGCAGCATATCCAAAACTGCCTGTGAGAAAAATGCAAACTGCTCATGTTTATCTTCATTTTCATAAATCGAATCACGATCAAAGTAATATTTATTGTCAATAAAATAGACGGGAACACCATCCTCTTCTAATCTATTAACACCTAAATATGTATCTCTCCAGCCCAGCTTTGTCCTAAAATGACAGACTGCTTCCATTCTTTCTTTATATTTCTGTGGAATCTGTCTGTACTGTGGGATCACAAGTCGAACATCGTGCCCTTCATCTCTCAGCGCCTGGGGTAAAGATCCAGCAACATCAGCCAGTCCTCCGGTTTTAATAAATGGATCCGCCTCTGAAGCTACAAATAAAATTTTCTTTTTTTCATTATCCATGGAGCCACCTCCTGTAAGTATCCAACTCAATTCTATCTACTGTCTGCTAATTTACAAATTCATCTAAATTTTTATATCTTACATCTTTAGTTTAATAAAAGTAAAGTCCAATGTCAACTAAATCGATTTTTGGGGAAAGAGTCTTAATTTGATAGTTTAGACTCTGATTAATTAAAGGAAATTTAAAATAAATAGAGAATAAATACAATACAACAGAAGATTTAGATTTTTTAAAATAAATTTATTTAAGATTTTAAGGGGGGGAAGTTTAATGCCAAAAAATAATTTTCCTGGTGATTACGACCGCTATCTTTTTCATCAGGGCAGACATTATGAAAGTTATAATTTCTTAGGAGCACATATTACAGAAGAAAACGATAAAAACGGAGTCCGTTTTACACTCTGGGCACCAAATGCAGAGGAAATTAGTGTAATTGGGGATTTTAATGACTGGGATAAACTTCAAAATCCAATGGAAAAAATTAAAGATTCTGGAATCTGGACTACTTTTATCGAAGGTGCAGAAAATAAAATGTATTATAAATACTGGATTCGAGGCTACAGGGGAGTAGTTCGAGTTAAAGCAGATCCCTATGCCAGAAGGCAGGAACCAGCTCCCAAAACAGCTTCACAAATTTATGAAGCTGAAGCATACAGCTGGGGTGATCAGAAATGGGTTAAAAAACGAAAAAATTCTAACCATCATAAAGAACCTCTCAGTATTTACGAAATGCACCTGGGTTCCTGGAAACAAAAAGATGGAAAGTTACTGAATTACAGAGAAATTGCCGCTGAACTGGTACCCTATATTAATGAAATGGGTTTTACACATGTAGAGTTAATGCCTTTAACTGAATATCCATTTCCCGGTTCCTGGGGTTATCAAACTACAGGTTATTTTGCCTTAACATCCCGCTATGGCACTCCCGAAGATTTTATGTATTTTGTAGATCAGCTGCATCAGAATGATATAGGAGTTATTATGGACTGGGTTCCAAGTCATTTTTGTAAAGATGATCACGGTTTAAGATTATTTGACGGTTCTCATCTTTATGAAAGTTCTGATCCCCGTCGGGCCGAAAATATCCAGTGGGATACTCTGAATTTTGATTTCGCTCAAAATGAAATCTGGAGTTTTTTAATTTCCAGTGCTAACTACTGGCTGGATAAATTTCATATTGACGGCTTAAGAGTTGATGCAGTCAGTAATATGCTCTATTTAAATTACGAAAAAGAAGATGGACAGTGGGCTGCCAACGAATATGGTGGTTTCGAAAATTTAGAGGCCATAGAATTTATTAAGGAATTAAATAGTGAAATGTTTGAGCGTAACCCTGGAGTTTTAATGATTGCTGAGGAATCGAGTGCCTGGCCTTTAGTCACTGCTCCGGTTGATGAAGGTGGACTCGGATTTAACTTCAAGTGGAATATGGGCTGGATGAACGATACTCTTGCTTATATGGAGCATGATCCAGTTTACCGAAAATGGGAACACAACAAATTAACATTTTCCAGTATGTACAGCCAGAGCGAAAATTATGTACTTCCTCTTTCCCATGATGAAGTGGTCCACGGCAAAAAGTCATTACTCGACAAAATGCCGGGAGATTACTGGCAAAAATTTGCCAATCTGAGGCTTCTTTTCACCTATATGTATGCTCATCCGGGCAAAAATCTTCTCTTTATGGGAGGAGAATTCGGGCAATTTATCGAATGGAATTATAAGCAGGAACTGGACTGGCTTCTGCTGGACTACGAAAAACATCAATTAACTCAGGACTTCATGCAGGAATTAAATCAGGTTTATCTCAAGGAAAAAGCACTCTGGGAATTGGATCATGAACATGCCGGCTTTCGCTGGATTGAAGCAGATGACTATGAGCAGAGTGTAATCAGCTTTATCAGGAGTTCCGAAAATGAAGCTCAGCAGCTGGTCATTGTTCTAAACTTTACTCCTGTCCCAAGAGACGACTACCGAATAGGTGTTCCCGGACCTGGAGAATACGAACTTCTTTTAAACAGTGATCAAAAAGTCTATGGAGGCTCTGATTATGAAACAGCAGCCAGAGTCAAAGCTGAAGCAAAACCTTTCCACGGCTTTGATTACTCAATTAGTATCAACCTGCCGCCTCTGGCCGGTATTTACTTGAAATACAAAGCAGAAAGCAAAAAACAGAAAACTGAGCCAGAAGCTGAAAAGAAAAAAATTGAACAGAAAAAGGAAAAAGTAAAAAACAAAAAAGAAAAAAAGTAAAAAACAGATAATAATTTCTATTTTTGAAGGAGGTAATAGATATGCCTAAAGAAGAAATGGTAGCTATGTTACTTGCCGGTGGCAAAGGAACAAGACTGGGTGTTTTGACAAATAATATTGCTAAACCAGCGGTTCCCTTTGGTGCAGAATATAGATTGATTGATTTTCCCCTCAGCAACTGTACCAATTCCGGGATTACTACTGTAGGAGTTCTAACTCAGTACAAACCTCTAGTTTTAAACAGCTACATCGGCAGCGGCAGTTCCTGGGATCTTGACCGCCACAATGGAGGTGTAACTGTACTTCCCCCTTATGTTAAAGAAGGTGGAGGTTCCTGGTATAAAGGGACTGCAGATGCAATCTATCAGAATATAGAATTTTTAGATATTTATGATCCGGAATATGTGCTCGTCCTCTCAGGTGACCACATCTATAAAATGGATTATGCAGAAATGCTAAATTATCATAAAGAAAAAAATGCTGAGATCACCATTGGAGTTCTGGAGGTTCCCTGGAAAGAAACTCACCGTTTTGGGATTATGAATACCAATCAGGACCAAAAAATTATTGAGTTCCAGGAAAAACCCGAAAATGCCAAAAACAATCTCGCTTCAATGGGAATTTATATCTTCAACTGGGAGTACCTGAGAAAATACTTGATTGAAGAAGCAGAGGAAAACGATGATTCAGCTGGAGATTTTGGGCATAATATTATTCCAAAAATGATGGCTGATAATTTAAACTTTTATGCCTATACCTTTGAAGGCTACTGGAAAGATGTGGGAACAATCGAAAGTTACTGGCAGGCCCATATGGACCTGCTGGGGGAAGAGCCAGAGCTGGAACTCCAGGACAGAAACTGGATTATTTACAGCGTTAATCCCAATCGACCGCCCCAGTATCTATCCGAAGATGCAGTAGTAGATAATTCGATGATCAATAAGGGAACTCAAATTATGGGAACTGTCAAAAATTCAGTCCTCTTCTTTGGGGTTAAGGTGGCCCAGGATGCTGTTGTGGAAGATTCGGTTATCCTGCCCAATACCAGAATAAATAGTGGCGCTAAAATCAAAAACTCTATTGTAGGTAGAAATGTAATTGTAGAAAAAAATTCTAAAATTGGAATTGAAAAAGAAAAAGAAGCCAGTGATGAACTAAAAATTTCAGTTATCGGCGATAACGAAGTCATCCCAGAAGCTTCAAGTATTAAAGCCGGAATGGTGGTGGGATAAAATGATGATGACACCTGTTTATAAAAAAGGCGGAGCAAATATGAATAATGTAATGGCTATTATCAACAATGCTCTTGACGAATCATTCCTGGATAAATTAACCGGTCACCGTTCTTTAGCTTCTGTTCCTTTTGGAGCTCGCTATCGGCTAATTGATTTTCCTTTATCCAATCTTGTTAACTCAGGCGTAACTAATGTTGGTCTGCTCTTACAAACTAAGTACCGCTCCTTAATGGACCACATAGGTTTTGGCAAAGCCTGGGATTTAGACCGCAAACGCAATGGACTCTTTATTCTGCCTCCAGCTCATATTTATCAGGCAAATAGAGCCTACAAGGGGGATCTCCAGAACTTTGCCAGCAATATTGACTATATTAAACGCAGTAATCAGGAATATGTAATTATTGGCAGCCCCAACATTGTTGCCAATATTGATTACCGGGATGCCTTTAAATATCATGTAGAAAATGAAAATGATATTACAATAATTTACCGTGAACTCGATGTTTTCCGCCGGGATACAACTTATACAGTAATTAATACTGATGATAATGATCGAATTATTGACATGAAAGTTGACCCCAAAAAGAATTTTTACAAAAAGATCTCTCTCCAGCGTTATATAATGAAAAAAGAACTGCTTTTAGATATTATTGATGACTGCATTTCTAAAGGAGAATGGGATTTTGTTAAAAATGCCATTATTGGTAATCTGGATAATTTAAAAGTCTATGGTTATCCATTCCATTCCTATGCAGCTGTTATTAATTCTATCAATGGTTATTACAAGAGTAATCTGGAACTATTAAAACCCAATGTCTGGCAGGACCTCTTTTTAAAGAATGGTCCGATCTTTACCAAACCCAAAGATGAAGCGCCAACAGCCTATAAAAATGGCGTCAATGCCAGAAATATTCTGGCTGCAAATGGATGTTCCATCAAGGGTGAAGTTAAAAATAGTGTTTTATTCAGAGGGGTTAAAGTCCATCCTGGAGCAGTTATTAAAAACTCAGTTATTATGCAGAAATCCGAGATCGGAGCCAATGCTTATCTGGAAAATGTGATTCTGGATAAGGGGGTTCAGATAACTTCTAATAAATCACTTAAAGGTGATACCAATTTACCAATGATTATTGCCAAAAACACTATAGTTTAATTTTAAAAATTAATAAAGAAAACAGCTTAAATTTGATTAAGGCAGGAGGTATTTAACCCCTGCCTTTTTATTATCTCAATTAAGTTGGGTGCTGTCATTAAACCATTTAAAGTATCTGCTAAAAACCAGCTATTAATTATTAGGTCGATTCTCTAACAATTAATTCGACATCCAAAATATTCTTTTGCTTATGCTCTTCTCCATTTACTGCCTTCAGCAGCTGCCCCACAGCTTGCCGAGCTATCTCTGCTGTCGGCTGTCCAATTGTTGTGATTTCGGGATTATAGAGTCCTGCCAGCTCAAGGTCATCATACCCAATCACCTTTAAATCATCAGGGACCCTGATCCCATTTTTCTGTGCTTCCTTAATTACGGCAGCAGCAATCAGATCACTGCCAGCAAAAATACCATCAATCTCTCTATCCTCAGAAAAAATTTGACCTGCCAGCCGCTGATATTCTCTCCGATCAAAGCTGTCCAGCTGACACTGATAATTTAAAACACTAACCCCTGCTGCTGCCGCTTTTTCTTTAAAAACCTGATAACGTTGATTGGAAAGTAAATCCAGTTCCAGACTACCTCCAATATAGGCCAGCTTTTTTGCTCCCCGGGCCAGCAGATGTTCTGCTGCCAGTCTACCACCTTTAATATTATCAGAGCAAATATAAGGGAGACCTTCAATTTCGCGATCAAAAGTTATAACAGGCAGATCAATCTTCATTTCTGCAGCAATATCTATAGTATGGCTGGCCATAAAAATTCCGTCCACCTGTTGAGCCCGCAGCATATTAAAATAATCCTTTTCTTTTTCTGCCTCCATCCGGGAATTACAGAGCATAAGCTTATAGTCATTCTGATAGGCGGACTCTTCCAGATAGGATAATAAACTGCTAAAAAACGGGTGATTAACTGCCGGTAAAATCACACCCAGGACATTTGACTTTTTCCTGGATAGGGACCTGGCAACAGCATTGGGACGATAATTCAGCTCCTCCATTACCTGAAAAACTTTATTTCTTGTCTCTTCTGCTATATAACCCCGATTATTAATCACCCGGGAAACTGTAGTTACAGTCACCCCTGCATTTTCGGCAACATCCTTTTGAGTAGTCATCTTAATTTCTCCTCCATTATTTTAAATCCTTTAGACATCCGGTTATTTATATATTTAAAGTTTCCATCCTTTTTGCTTCCTGATCAAAATAACGGATTTCAAAACTGTTATTACTAAAATCGGCACTTAAGTGAGCTTCTGTTTCTCCATGCTGCCAGCTTATCTCTAAAATTCCCTCACTCTCCGAATCATGAATTGTATAATCTCCATCAAAGGCAGGATAATAATTGCGGAATTCCATTAATTTTA